>DATNKH010000499.1:0-33267 GCA_035603475.1 Thermoanaerobaculia bacterium | reverse complement strand
GCGGCTCGAGCCGCGCCGGCACAGCGGACCGGCGAACCACGTCGGCCAGCAGCTCGGCATCCGAGGAGGTGAGCCGCCGGGGGATACTCACCTGCTGCAGCACTCGCGGCGGTGCGGCCATGGGATCACGGTTCGGGAGATCGGGATCTGGGATCGCGAGCCCCTGGGGCCAGCGCGCGTGCCAGGCGGCGGTGAACGGCTCCGCCAGGCGCCGGCGGAAGGCCGGCGTTGTGGCGTCGAAACGCTGGCCGCCGGTGAGCCCCTGTTGCAGCACGGCAGTTGCGAGGGTGGCGCGGCAGGATCTCCCGCGCACGCTCCCGATCTGGCCGCAGCCCTGGCGCCAGAGTAGCTGGTAGACCGCCAGGAGGTTCGCCCGGTCCGCCGCAGCCTGGAACGCCAGAGCGACATCGACCCCTGGCTCAATCGGGAAGTCATAAAAGCCACGTCCCTGGCGGTGCAGCTCGAGGGCGATGCGCGGGTTGACGTTGGTCTCGTCCCAGAGCTGCCGCGGGAAGATGGGCGCTGCGTTCTGATGGCAGGCAGTGCAGAGCGCGCGCTGAGCGTAGAACAGCTGCGGTGCCGCCCCTCCCCTATAGTTGCGCACCACCTGGAACTCGAAGCGCCCGGCCTCCTCGTTGTAGCTGATCACCTCGAGCACTCCGGCCTTCTCCTGATAGGCGAGGAAGAGCCTGTCCTTGAGCAGCGGCCTGGCGACGAGCGCTGGTTCCGGAGCGCGTTCGCTGTCAACGGCGAGGACGGCGCGTGGGTACTTCCAGAACTCCGGGCTGGCGGCGTTGCGCTGCAGCGACCGGCTGAAAGGGATGAGCAGCCGCCGCAACGGCGCATCACTCTGCGGGTCCGCCCCGAGCCACTCCTCGAGCCTGCGCACCAGCGCGGCGAACGGAAACGGCACCCGGCAGGAAAAGGTCACACCGACCGGCGCCGCATCTTCGCGAGGCAGGCAGTTGCCACCCGTCGACAATTCCTCAATGAGTTGGTCGAACAGCGATCGGCCCATCGGGGGCAGGTTGGGGCCAGGGTGGCCAGGATCGACTGCCCAGGCGCCTGCGGTGGCCGCCGGCGGCGTTCCCGGTATGGGCGGCGCGGGCAGCTGACCGGCCGGGAGGCCCGCAACCACGGCCACCATGGCACCGGCCATGAGGGCGGTGCCCAGGAAGATGCGAGCGCCTGCCGGCTGATCCCCTCCGGCCTCGGCCTCGCGGTTCGTCGGCCAAGACGCTTCCGTCCGCGCGGCCTGGACTGCCGCCTTCACTGATGCCGGAGCGACCTGCCGATCCTGGCGATCCACAGTTGACACTCCCTCTATATTAGCGCTACTATAACGCGAGTTTTCCATGAGAAGTATAAACGGGCGGATGATGGTGAAGCCGAGAGCCGTCGAGGTGTGGCACGGCTCAAGGAGGGCTCGATCATGAAGCCAAGGTGGAGTCGGAGGATTCGTCGGGTGCTTGTCGCAGTCGCAACTCTCGCTGGATGGGTGGGCCTCTGGGCCCCGCCTGCGGAGGCAGCGATCCAATGCCGGAGCTACGACGTTCGTTCGTGCGACGCCTACACGTGCTGGTCACAGCACTGCGCATACTGCTTCGATACGGTAACCGGCGAAATCTACTCGGAGGTCTGGGGCGAACCTGATTGCTGGGACAAGTTCCCATAGGAGGGCTCTGCCTTGCGTCAACAAGGGTTCAGCAGGGCCGCGACCACATCCCTTCTGCTGCTGGTGGCGCTAGCGATCCGTGGGCGCGCGGCGGGAAATGCGCCGTACGCCCGCCTCACGCCCGAGCGCGTCGCAGGCGACCCGGCACACGAGAACTCGCGCACGCCTCAATTCCTCCAAGCAGACGCCAAGGGGAGGGTTTTTCTCCTGCACGGCGACAATCTCGAGGTGGACCAGATCCTGCCCTCCGGAAAGGTCGTCGTCCAGCGTGCCTCCCATGATGGCGAGGCGGCTGCGGCCGCTGCGCAGCCGGTGATCGAGGCGGTCGTCAGCCCGGATGGGAGCTCTTGGTTGCTTCTCAGCCCGCCTGATCATCTCAGCATCCTCCATGGCGATGACCACCACGAGCTGCCGGCGGCCGGCTGGTTGGTCTCGGCGCTGGCCTATACCGGCGACGGACCGATGATCGCGGTGTTGCCGGTTTCGGCAGTGGGAGCGGCATCTGGATCGCACGTCAAGCAAGGTGTTCCTCCCTTTATTCTGCAACTGCATGACCAGACATGGCAGACCCTGGCTACACAGAAACCCGTCACACCGAAGGACAAGCGCAATGAGCGGCCACCGGAAGTGGTGATGTCGCTGGTGGACCTCAAGGGGGAACGCGATACGAGGCTGGCACCGGATCGTAAGGATGCGGTGTGGGTCGCGAAGCAGAATGCGTACCTCCTCACCCACTACTCGAGCCTGGGTGTCGAGGAGGACTCTGTGGCCGTGGGTGGCGGCACCGTCCAGTGGAAGGAGCGGTCCGAGGAGGAATGGCAAGCCCTCGAAAAGCGGGCGCAGCGTGCGGGCGCGCAGCAGGTTGGCATGCAGCTCAATCGCACCATGCTCGGCAAGGCGCGCGCGGTCCCGGTCATCCGCGGTTTCACCAGCCAGGATCGCCGCGTGTACCTCGTCGTGGACGCACCGGAGGGCCTGGCCCTCGACCGCTGGGACGGCGAGACGCTCGTTCGGCTGCGGCTCGCCGCGCTCGAGCCGGGGCCCGGCCGCATTGCCCTGGCGGCCGGCCACGACGGTCTCTACATCGGGGAGCGCGGGCTGGGAGAACCGATCTGGCGCGTCAGCTGGCAGCAGCTGGAAGACGCCAGGTGGGAGCCGGTTCCGGACGCGGTGCTGCGACCGCCAGCCCGGTAAGCGTTAGCGAGTAAGGTTTCGCTCGCCCGGGAGGGTCCTCGGTGCCTCTGACCGTGCTGGCTCAGGCCAGCGCGCGCTTGAGAAGGTCGGCGATCCCCAAGATGGTGGCCCAGGTGCGGAGGTAGCTGCGGTCGAGGCGGCCGGCCCGCGTGCGGACGATGCCAAGGACGTCCTGCCATTGCCGGTCCGAAACCTCGCCTCCCAGGCGGTACCAGGCAAGCTCGCGTAGGAGGACGGCCGCGGCGGAGCCCGACCAAGACGGGGCAGGGCGGCGAAAGGCGCTCGCGCCCGCTCCCGGCGGCTTCGAGCTGTCCCGGGATGCAGGGTTGAGCGGACATACAGCAGATGCGAAGAGTGAAGGCGCTTGAAAATCTGCGTGCCGTCGACGACTATCTAATTCCACGAAGACTGGCGGACGGCCGCGGCGATCTCGTGCGCGAGGCCGCTGCCGGGAAGTTTTCGCTGCTCGGGCGGGTTCCCCGGTCCATCGACCAGAGACCCAGGAAGCAGCAGGAGCGAAGAGGAGACGCCCATGACCGCCACCACGGCCCCGACCGAGACTCTGCCCTTCCAGGCCGAGACCAAGCAGCTGCTGGACATCATGATCCACTCGCTGTACTCGAACAAGGAGATCTTCCTGCGCGAGCTGATCTCGAACGCCTCCGACGCTCTGGACCGCCTGCGCTTCGAGGTGGTCACCCAGCCGGAGCTGATGGCGGGCGACGAGAAGCTCGAGATCCGGATCGAGGCCGACCGCGAGCACCGCACCCTGACCGTGCGCGACAACGGCATCGGCATGAACCGGGAGGAGGTGGTCGCCAACATCGGCACCATCGCCAAGTCGGGCACCCGCGAGCTGGTCGAGCGTCTCCGGCAGGGCGAGTCGAAGCAGGCGATCGCCGAGATGATCGGCCAGTTCGGCGTCGGCTTCTACTCCTCGTTCATGGCCGCCCAGCGCGTCGAGCTGGTGAGCCGCCGCGCCGGCGAGTCCGCCGCGACCCGCTGGGAGTCGACCGGCGACGGCACGTACCAGATCTCGGAGGTCGATGCCGAGCACCTGCCCGGGCGCGGCACCTCGATCACCCTTCACCTCAAGCCCGAGGACCGCGACAACGGCGTCGAGGACTGGAGCGACCGCTGGGTGATCAGCCGCATCGTCCGCCGCTACTCGGACTTCGTCTCCTACCCGATCATCCTCACCGCCGAGAAGGACCCCGAGATCGAGGACCTGGCGAAGGAGAAGGAGACCGGCGAGAAGCCGAAGATGCCCCTCGAGGAGAAGATCCTCAACTCGATGAAGCCGATCTGGACGCGGCCGCAGTCGGAGGTCACCGCCGAGGAGTACAACGAGTTCTACCGCCACATCGCGCACGACTGGACCGAGTCGCTGAGAGTGATCTCCTTCAAGGCGGAGGGCCGCATCGAGTACCAGGCGCTGCTGTTCGTGCCGGCGCAGGCGCCTTACGACCTGTATTACGTCGCCTCGAAGCCCGGCCTTCAGCTGTACGTCAAGCGCATCCAGATCCTCGAAAAATGCGAGGACCTGCTCCCGCAGTACCTGCGTTTCGTGCGCGGCGTCGTCGATTCTCCCGACCTCTCGCTCAACGTCTCGCGCGAGATGCTGCAGCAGGACCGCCACATCACGACCATGCGCAAGGGGCTGACCAAGAAGGTGCTCGACACGCTGGACGAGATGCGCGAGTCGGAGGGCGAGACCTACCTCAAGTTCTGGAAGGAGTTCGGCCGCGCCATCAAGGAAGGCGTCAGCACCGACTACGAGAACAAGGACCGCCTGCTCGAGCTGCTGATCTTCGAGTCGTCGCACGATCCCGAGAAGCTCGCCTCGCTGAAGGACTACGTGGCGCGGATGCAGGAAGGGCAGAACGAGATCTTCTATCTCACCGGCGAGTCGCGCTCGCAGGTCGAGAACTCGCCCCACCTCGAGGCGATCAAGGAGAAGGGCTACGAGGTGCTGTACCTGGTCGACACGGTCGACGAGCTGCTCACTCAGTCGCTGAACGAGTACGCGGGCAAGCGGCTGAAGTCGGTGGGCAAGGGCACGGTCTCGCTCGGCAGCGACGAGGAGAAGAAGCATGCCGAGGAGGACCTCAAGGCCAGGGAGGAGGAGCTCAAGCCGCTGCTCGAGCTGCTGCAGAAGAAGCTCGACGAGCACGTCAAGCAGGTGCGCCTGACGAGCCGCCTCACCGCCTCGCCGGTCTGCCTGGTGGGCGCCGAGCACGACTACAGCCCGCAGCTCGAGAAGCTGCTGCAGAAGGGCAAGGGCGGCGGCCCCAAGCAGCGCCGCATCATGGAGCTCAACCCCGGCCACCGCATCCTGGCCGGCCTCAAGGAGCACTTCGACCGCGACGCCGCGGATCCGCTGATCGCCGAGTACGCCGAGCTGCTGCTGGGCTACGGCCTGCTGGCCGAAGGGTCCGAGCTGCCCGACTCGGCCCGCTTCAACCGTGCCGTCGCCGAGCTGATGGCCCGCGGGATCTAGAGATCGGCAGCTCGCCGCCGCCGCCTGGGCACTATGGCATCGCCAGGGCGGCGATCTCGGCGTCGGGATGGGCTCGGCCGCCGTCCCGCACCCCGGTGATCGCAATGGTCGCCGGGGTTGCCGGGGCCGCCGAGCTTGCCGCGGCCGACCGCGCCGCGGCGGCGGCCGGGACGGTGCCGAAGCGCCGCTCCCGGTGCCGGAACTCGAGCACCGCGTCCTCGAGGTCGGCGGCGCCGAAGTCGGGCCACATGCGCTCGGTGAAGATGAGCTCGGCGTAGGCGCACTCCCACAGCAGGAAGTCCGAGAGGCGCTTCTCGCCGCCGGTACGGATCAGCAGGTCGACGTCGTGGGCGCGCTGCTCCGGGCACTCGGCGACGAGGCGCGAGAACTCCTCGCGCGAGATCGGGGCGCCCGGGGGCAGCTGGCCGGCGCTCAGGCGCCAGGCGGCGCGCAGGATGGCGTCCCGCGCCGAGTAGTCGATGGCGATCCGCAGCCAGAGCTTCTGGCCCCGCGAGGTCGCCCGCTCGGCCGATTCGATCTCCCGCACCAGCGAGGAGGCGAGGCGGTCGCGCCTGCCGATCACCTGGATGCGCACGCCGTTCTCGACGCAGCGCCCGGTCTCCGCCATCAGGTAGCGGCGCAGCAGCCGCATCAGGGCGCCCACCTCCTCCGGCGGCCGCCGCCAGTTGTCCGAGGAGAACGCGTACAGGGTCAGGATGTCGATGCCGTGACCCGGAGCGCCTTCGACCGTCCGCCGCACCGCGTCGGCTCCCGCCAGGTGCCCCGCGGTCCGCGACTTGCCGCGCGCCACGGCCCAGCGGCCGTTGCCATCCATGATGATGGCGGCATGGAGGCCGCTCAACGCCTGCCTCCCGCCGCCGCCCACACCGGGCTCCCGATCCCGATCCGTCTCTCGTGGGCCATGCGCCCATCCCTCCTCGAGCTGAAAACTGGTTGCATGAAGAACTTACGTCGCAGGCGTCGCCGGTGTCGCCGGTGTCGCAGGCATGGCCATCGTTGGCCCGCGGTGCTCAGGCGTCCCGCGTGGCATGGATGATGGCTTCCATGTGATCGAGGTAACGCTCGAGCGCCCGCTTGCCGGCGGCGGTCAGGCGGTATTCGGTCTTCGGCAGGCGGCCGACGAACGACTTGTCGCACTGGATGTAACCGGCCTCTTCGAGCTTGCGCGCGTGCACGCTGAGATTGCCGTCGGTGGTGCGCAGCAGGCTCTTCAGGTCGTTGAAGCTCAACCGCTCGTCGACGGCCAGCGCCGAGACGATCCCCAGCCGCATGCGCTCGTGGATCAGGCGGTCGAGCTCGAGAGCGGCGCGGGTGGTGCCTTCCGGGGGAGGCGCGCTCGGAGTGACGGCGCCATGGTGCCCGTCGCCCGGGAGCTGGCTGTGCTTGGCGATCCTAGCCATGAGTTGCCATCCTCGGCAATGCCTTGGAGTCAACCGCCGTGGCGCCTGGCGATGAACAGGCCGAAGAGCAGGTTCAGGCCGCCGAACCCCGCCGCCAGGAAGGCGTCGCCCCAGCGGACCGGAGCGAACAGCGCGGCGCCGCCCAACGCCATGAACCCCAGCCCCATGATCGGCACGATGCGCACCGAGAACGCGCCGCCGGTGACCACCGCCGTGCCGTAGAGCAGCAGCCACATGCCGGGCAGCAGCGCGCGCTCGCCGGCGGCGAACAGCGCCACGCTGAGCAGCGCGCCCGCGACGAGCGGCGGCACCAGCCCGAGCGCGAAGCGGCGCCCGGGCCGCGACACCAGGCTGAGCCGGGCCTGCCGCGCCTTCCAGACGACCGCGCCGCCGGTGACCACGGCGGCGACCAACGCCTCCGCCAGCCAGACCGTCAGCCACCCCTGCGCCGTCGCCTGCCTGGCCGCCAACCAGGCGGCCGCCAGCGCCGTCAGGCCGACCGCGATCTCGCCGACGCCGGAGACGGCGGTGAAATACACCGCGTCCTCCATCGTCTGGCGGATGAACCGCAGGTTGTCCATCGCCCGCAGGTGAAGCGCGGGCGGCTCGGCCGGACCGGCAACGGAGGAAAGCGGCGTGCGAGCGCGAGTCGGCAGGTTCACGGCGGCAACTCTACCGGCCGGGATCGCCCCCCGTCAAGTACTTTGTGTCACAAAGTCATGTGGGACAGCGGCTGAGGGCGTACATGACCGGAAGGGTGGCCGGAGAGCTTGGCAGCCGGAGGGGAGGAGAGCCAGGGCCGCGGTAGGCGGATCTCCTTGCCGCCGACCTTTGGGCGAGGCCAGCGAAGTCCTCCGCCGGCCTGCGTTCAGGCCCTCGCCCAAAGGGAGGTGGCAAGGAGATCCGCCTACTGCGGCCCGGGTCGGAGGGGGATTCCCCGAAGACTCTTTGCCATCGAGGCGACCATCGAGACCATGCCCATCAGGCCCATCGACTTGCCCATCGACAGCTCGCGGCCGAAGACCCGGTAGACGAGGTCTTGCGGCACCGCCGCCACCTGCTCGAGCGGCGCCCCCGAGAGCCCCTCGTCCAGGATCACGGCCAGCGACTTGGCCGAGATGCCCTGCGGGTTCTCGACCGCGAAGTGGAAGTCCAGCGTGCCGTCCGGCCGCCGCTCGCCCCACACGTACGCCTCCGACTCGCAGGCGGGCACCTGGTTGTCCAGCGAGAACGGCCGCCGCGCGATCTGCGGCGGCACCTCCTCGAAGCGGTCGGCGATGTCGATCAGCAGCTGGATGCGCTCGGCCCGGTCGGGGACCAGGTCGAGCAGCTCCAGCGTCTCTTCCAGCTTCTCGGGAAGCCGCGGCATAAGGGTCACGGGGCCGCCATTCGTCGGCGTCAGGGCGTCAGGGCGTCAGGGCGTCAGCGCTCGATGGGAACTCCCACGAGGTTGCCCCACTCGGTCCAGCTGCCATCATAGTTGCGCACCCTGGGATAGCCCAAGAGGTGGGTGAGCACGAACCAGGTGTGACTGCTGCGCTCGCCGATGCGGCAGTAGACGACGACGTCGTCGTCGGGCGACAGGTGCGCCTCCCCCTCGTAGATCGCCTTCAGGTCGGCGGCCGACTTGAAGGTGCCGTCATCGGGATTGACCGCCCGCGCCCACGGCACGTTCGCCGCGCCCGGGATGTGGCCGCCGCGCAGCGCGCCCTCGTTCGGGTACTCGGGCATGTGCAGCCGCTCGCCGGTGTACTCGGCGGGGCTGCGGACGTCGATGAGGTGCCCCTTGGCCTGCAGATGGTCGAGCACCTGCTGCCGGAAAGCCCGGATCTTCTTGTCGTCGCGCGGCGCCGCCTGGTAGTCCGAGGGAGGATACTGCGGCACCTCGCGGCTCAGCGGGCGGTTCTCCTGCGCCCACTTGATGCGGCCGCCGTCCATGATCCTGGCCCGCTCGTGGCCGAACAGCTGGAAGACCCAGTAGGCGTAGGTGGCCCACCAGTTGTTGCGGTCGCCGTAGAAGACGATGGTGGTGTCCTTGGTGATCCCCAGGCGGCGCATCAGGGCGGAGAAGCCCTGGTGGTCGAGGTAGTCGCGTTTCACCTGGTCGTTGAGGTCACGCGTCCAATCGATCTCGACGGCGCCCGGGATGTGGCCGGTGCCGTAGAGCAGTGGGTCCTCGTTCGACTCGGCGATACGGATCTTCGGGTCCTGCAGGTGCTGGGACACCCACTCGGTGGACACCAGCACGTTCGGGTTGACATAGCCTCGGCTCTCGATTTCGCTCACGGTGTCGGCTCTCCTTTCACGCCCGGGCGGACGGGAAACCGCTATTTGTGACCATTCATATCATCTTTCTGCCCCGCGTCCAATCCGGAGGGACAGGTGGGCTCATGCTCCGTCGCTGAGACCGTCCGGCCGCATCAGGATGCGGCGCAGCTCCTCGGCGTGCAGCTCCGCGGCGCGCTGGCGCATGCGGAAGCGCTCCTGGTCGGCGGCGTGCGGTCCGCCCCGGGTCTGCCGCGCCAGCCGGCCCGACAGGGCCGCGTTCTCCTCGAGCGCGCGCAGTGCCTCCCAGAGCGCCGTCTCGGTCGATTTCGACTGCAGCGCGTACAGGCTCTCGGGCGAGAAGGCATGGCCGGTGCGGCAGCGGAAGTGCTCGTGACTGCCTTCCTCGTTGTGCCACAGCGAGCCGCCGCAGAGCGGGCAGGTGAATCCTGAAGGCCGGGAGCCGGCCTCGCGGTCGGCGCCGCGCTCGAGCTGCTCTTTCATCACCGCGGCCCCTCCATCTCCTCCGGCATGCCCCGGATCTCCGGCGGCGCCGGCGGCGCCGGGACCTCCGCCGGCTCCCATGCTGGCGGTGGCTCCGGCACTTACGGTACTTCCGGCACTTCCGGCCCTTACGGTGCTGCCGGCAGTTCCGGCGGCCACCACGGCGGCCTCGACCGCGGGCACCGCCTCGGCCGCGGCGGCCAGCCGGTCACAGAGAGCCACCAGGACGACGGGGATCTCGCCCAGCGGCAGCACGTAATCGATGTCGACGTTGCGCACCGCGCTCGCCGGCATGCTGGGATAGTCGGCCTCGGCCGGGTCCTGCACCACGGCGACGCCGCCGTGCCGCTTGACCGCCGCCAGGCCGGCCGTGCCGTCGTCCAGGTTGCCGGTGAGCACCACCGCCACCACCCGCGCGCCGTAGCTGCGCGCGGCGCTGCGGAAGAGCACGTCCACGGACGGCCGGAAGCCGTTCTCGCTGGCGGCCCGCGACAGCCGCACGACGCCGCGCTCGACGAGCATGTGCAGGTCCGGCGGCGCCACGTAGATGCAGCCGGGACGGATCGCCTCGCCGTCCGCGGGATGCACCGCCGTCAGCGGCCCGCAGCGGCTGAGGATCGCCGGCATCGCGCTGCGCCCGTAGGGCGAGACGTGGAGCACCGCGAACACCGCCGCGTCGAGGCGCGCCGGCAGCGCCCGCACCACCTCGCAGAGCGCCTGGACACCTCCCGCCGAGGCCCCGAGCACCAGCAGGGCCGCGGGCTCGGGCGAGTGCTCCGTCATGACGCCGCCGCCGCGGGCCCGGCACCGCCCGATGCGTCGGCCGCGGACGCCTCGCGGCCGGCATCCAGCACCTCGCGGACGGTGCGCAGCAGGACCGCCGCGGGGCAGGGCTTCTGCAGGAACGCCTTGCCCGCATCCAGCACGCCGTGGTGCGCGATGGCGTCCTCCGGATAGCCGGAGATGTAGAGCACGCGCATGCCGGGCCGCGACGAGCGCAGCTCCTCGGCCAGCTGGTTGCCGTTCATCCCCGGCATCACCACGTCGGTGATCATCAGGTCGATGGGGCCCGCGTGGGCCTGCGCGACCGCCAGCGCCTCGGCGCCGCCGCTCGCCGGCAGCACCAGGTAGCCGCGGCTTTCCAGGATCTCCGTCGCCGGCTCGCGAATGCTGTCCTCGTCCTCGACCAGCAGCAGGACCTCGGTGCCGCGGTCGTGGACCGCGGCCGACGGATGTGGCTCCGCCTCTTCGCCGGCGTCCGCCAGCCGCGGCAGGAAGACGTGGAACGACGATCCCTGCCCGGGCTCGGTCTCGACCTTGATGTCGCCGCCGCTCTGGCGCACGATGCCGTGGACCGTGGCGAGCCCCAGGCCGGTCCCCTTGTCGGGCGGCTTGGTGCTGAAGAAGGGCTCGAACAGCCTGGCCTTCACCTCCGGCGTCATCCCGGAACCGGTGTCGCTGACCGTCAGCTCGACGTAGGGACCCGGCGGCAGCTCGAGGCCGGCCGCCGCCGCCTCGACTCCCGCGCCGCTCACGGCGCTGTCGGCGTTCTCGCCGTTCTCACCATCGGTCACCCGCAACACCAGGCAGCCACCGTCGGGCATCGCGTCGCGCGCGTTGACCACCAGGTTGAGGATCACCTGCTCGAGCTGGCCGAAGTCGGCGTGCACCGCACCCGCCGACGCGGCGAGATGGGTCGCGAGCTCGATGTGCTCGCCGATCAGGCGGCGCAGCATCGGCAGCATCGAGGCGACCGCCTGCCCCACCTTCAGGCGCTCCGGCTGCAGCACCTGCTTGCGGCTGAAGGCGAGCAGCTGCCGGGCGAGCACCGCCGCCCGGTCCGCCGCCTTGCGGATCTCCTCGCCGTGGCGCCGCCGGAACTCCTCGCTTCCCGTGCGCTCGAGCAGGAGGTCGACGTGGAAGCCGACCGCCGCCAGGAGGTTGTTGAAGGAATGGGCGATGCCGCCGGCCAGGCGCCCGATGGACTCGAGCCGCTGGGAATGGCGCAGCCGCTCCTCGCTGGCGCGCAGCGCCTCCTCGGCTGCCTTGCGGTCCGACACGTCCCGCAGGGTCCAGCGCAGGCGGGCAGGACGGTCCGGCCGCTCCTCGTCGCGCACCACGGTGAGCTGCACCACCTTGACCGGAGGCGGCGCCGGCGCCCCCTCGCCGGCCGCCGCCGCCACCGCCACGGGCGCCGAGGCCGCGGCGTGTGCCGAGGCTGCCGACGACGCCGAGGCTGCCGCGGTCGGCCGCGGCACCAGCTGCAGCTCGTAGTTCTGCACCCGCCGTCCGGCCGTGGCCACCTCGCGCAGCAGCGACCGGAACGCCTGCCTGCCGGGCGATGCCACGAACACGGCGAGAGGCTTGCCGCGCAAGGCGATCTCGGATGTGTTGAGCAGTGCCGCCGCGGCCTGGTTGGCTTCCTCGACGATGCCCTGGGCGTTGGAGATGACGTAGCCGTCCGGCGCCAGCTCGAAGAGCTCGCGATAGCGGTGGCGCTCGACCTCGAGCGCTTCGCGGGCGGCGATCAGCTCCTCGTTCTGCTGGGCAAGCTCACGCTCGGCGAGCTCGACCTCTTCGAGCGTGCGCTGCAACGCCTCGTGGGCGTCGCTCAGGCGTTGCTGCGAGGCCTGGTACATCAAGGGCGGCCGCGCGGGAGCGTCGGCGCCGCGCTCGCGCTTCGCGCTGCTGGTAACCCTCTTCGACATTCAAGACCTGCCGTCATCTCTGGCTGTCCGGGGTCATCCTCCCTGGCGGTCCGGGGTCATCCTCCCTGGTCCTCGCGGGGGTGCCCTTCGAGCAGCAGGATCATCCCCTCGGGGCCGCGCGGTCCGCGCAGCGGGGTCGAGCGCACCTGGTAGCGCATCGGGCGGCCGCGGCGGTTGACGCCGTCGAGGGCCAGCTCGTTGCTGCCATTGCCTCCCTCCAAGCCTTGGCGGAGAGGCTCGCGCAACGCTCCGACCGGCAGCCCGATGTCGAGCTCGAGGAACGGCCGACCTACCGCCTCATCGCTGCGCAGCCCCCAGAGGTCTTCCGCCTTCTCGTTCCAAAGTTTGACGTGCAAGTTTCGATCCATGACCACGACGGCCGAGGTCAGGCTGGCGAGGATGGCGCGGAGGTAGCCGTTCGCCTGCTCGAGATCCAGGGAGCCCTGCTCCAGGCGGCGGTTCAAGGCGCTCAGCTGCTCGTTGGTCGACTGCAGCTCCTCGTTCATCGTCTCCTGCTCTTCATTCGCCGACTGCAGCTCTTCATTGGTGGTTTCCAGCTCCTCGACCGTGGAATGCAGCTCCTCGTTCGTCGTCTCGAGCTCTTCGTTCGCCGACTGCAGCTCCTCGTAGGCGGCCTCGAGCCGCTCGTGGGCGCGCCCCAGCTCCGCCTGCAGCTGGCGGGCCTGAGTGAGGTCGAGGAACGAGACGGCGGCACCGAGGATCGCTCCCGCCGGATCGACGAGCGGTAAGATTTGCACCTCGAAGTGGCGCTGCTCACGGCCAGGAGCAGGCCACGGGACGTCCGCGACCTTCACCGGGGCGCGCGTCTTGGCGGACTCCTGGATGAGCGACCGCAGCTCGAGGGGCCGGTAGGAGAGCTCGAGGTCCTGCAGCGGCCGGCCAAGGTCGCCGGAGCCGAGCCCGAACAGCCGGCGGGCGCTCTCGTTGGCGACGCTCAGGCAACTGCGATCGTCGACGGCGATCTGCGCCACCGGACCCTGGTCGAAGGCCAGTTCGAGCAGCCGCGGCCGCGGCTGCCGGGCGGCAACCGGCGACGGACCGGGCACCGGCGACAAGGCCAGCAGGCGATCGCGCATGTCGCTGACCGCGGCGCGCGCGAAGATCCGGTGCTTGAGGTCCACCGGACGGAAGCTGTTGCTGTGGGTGAGCAGCGTCTCGGCGCGCCCGAGAAACAGGTAGCCGGAGCGGTTCAGGGCGAAGTGGAAGCGCGCCAGAATCTTCTCCTGCGCCTCGGCGTTGAAGTACATCAGGGTGTTGCGGCAGACCAGCAGATCGAGGCGGGAGATGCTGGCGTCCTGGGTCAGGTCGTGGCGGCCGAAGATCAGGCAGCGCCGGAGGTCGGGGCGGAAGACCCAGCGGTTCTCGGCTTTCTCGAAGTACTTCTCGAGCAGGGGCGCCGGCACGCCCTCGACCTGGCGCGCGTCGTAGGTGGCGCGCCGCGCCTCGGCCAGGGACTCCTCGTCGACGTCGGTGGCGTAGATCTTGACGCGGGTGCGCAGCCGCTCTTCCCCCAGCAGCTCGGCGAACAGCATGGCGACGCTGAGCGCCTCCTCGCCGGAAGCGCAGCCGGCGCTCCACACCCGGATGGTCTGGTCGGGCGCGCGCTCCTCGACGATTCGCGGCAGGATGTGCTCGGCCAGGTACTCCCAGGCGGGAGGGTCGCGGAAGAAGCTGGTGACGTTGATCAGGACGGCGTCGAAGAGCGGCGCGAACTCCTGCGGGTGGACCTCGAGGTACTCGAGGTACTCGGCATACGAGGCGGCGCCGACCTCGTGCATCCGCTTCTGGACGCGCCGCAGCAGGCCGGTGACCTTGTAGGCGCCGAAGTCGAACCCGCGGCTCCCCTTCAAGTAGTCGAGGAGTCTCGAAACAGCTGCCGAGCTCGTGGGATCGTCCTGTGGCTCGCTCATCCTGAAGGGCCTGAAGGTGCTCCTGACCGAAGGTGGTGCCCCGTTTCAACCTGGGAGCGATCACGTTACTCCTTGCTCCGAGGGGAGTCAAACGCGCGACGCGGTGGGCACGGTGGCCTCCGCCGCCGGCTCCCGTGCCGCCGCGGCGGCGGCCTGGGGCCGCGACGGGGCGGTGGCGATCCAGGCCCGCAGCACCTCGGCGACGCTCCAGGCCTGCGCCACGCAGCCGCGCGGCATCCACGGCGCTTCGGCGTCGAAGATCTCGGCGATGGTGCCGAGGCAGCCCTCGCCCAGGTGCGGCACGAAGCCTTGCAACAGGGCATGCGCACCCGCCGGGTCGCCGGGATGCACCCGCAGCCAGGCGTCGACGAACGGGCCGATGAGCCAGGCCCAGACGGTGCCCTGGTGGTAGGCGGCGTCGCGAGCGCGCAGGTCGCCGTCGTAGGTGGGCTTGTACTCGGGCTCGCCGGGCGCCAGCGAGCGCAGGCCCAGTGGCGTCAGCAGCCGCTGCCGCACCGTCTCGAACACCGCCTGCCAGCGCTCGGGCGCCAGCACCGGATGCGGTAGGGACAGCGCGAAGATCTGGTTGGGCCGGCAGGCGGCATCGTCGCCGTGCTCGCCGTCCACGACGTCGTAGAGATAGCCGCCCGCCGCGTGCCAGAAGCGGCGGTTGAACGACTCGCGGGCGCGCCGGGCGAGCTCGCCGATCCGATCGGCGCGGGCGGCGCCTTCAGCTCGCTCCCTGTCTGGGTTGGAACCAACCGCAGGATCGCCGGAATCGCCTTTGCCACCATCGCGGCTGCCCGCGGCTCCAGCATCGCCTTGGCCACCATCGCCGCTACCCGCGGCTCCCGACCGCAGCCAGCCTTCGAGCAGGCAGAGCGCGTTGTACCAGAGCGCGTTGATCTCGACCGCCTTGCCCCGGCGCGGCGTCACCACCCAGTCACCCACCTTGGCGTCCATCCAGGTGAGCTGGTAGCCGGGGGCCCCCTGCCGCAGGAGGCCGTCGTCCGGATCCATCCCGATGCCGAAGAGGGTGCCGGCGACATGGTGATCGAGGATGTCGAGCAGCACCGGCAGCAGCAGCTCGAGCGTGTCACGGTCGCCGGTCGCGGCCAGGTAGCGGTCGAGGGCGTGGAAGAACCAGAGCGAGGCGTCGGCGGTGTTGTAGAGGCCTTCGCGCCCGCCCTCGGGGAAGAGGTTGGGGATCAACCCGTCGCGCACGTGGCGGGCGAAGGTGCGCAGGATGTAACCGGCCTCGATGTGACGGCCGGTCACCAGCGTCAGCCCCTCGAGCCCGATCATGGTGTCCCGCCCCCAGTCGGTGAACCAGTGGTAGCCGGCGGCGACGGTGCGCGCCTCGTCGCCGGCGGCGCGGGCGCGCGCGGCGTCCTCGCTGCGCGGCGGAGCGATCACGAACTGGTCGGCGGCCAGGGTCAGCTCCGCCGCCGTCCCTTCCCGGGCGCGAGGATCGGCGGTCGCCAGCAGCCGCTCCCGCCGCTCGATCTCCGCCGCCAGCGCTTCGCGCGGCCGCAGGGCGCGCAGGATCTCCCAGGACTCGGTCGACGCGATCAGGCTGGCCTCCTGGCCCGCTTCGCCCGCGGCAGCCACCGCCAGGTCGGCGGCGAAGAACCCGGGGCACCAGAGGTCGCCGACCGACTCGTAACCGCGTCTCTCCTCCACCTCGTAGCGCACCCCCGTGATCAGGCGGCCGGCGACGGTGAAGGTCGGCTCCGCCCCGGCCAGCCACAGCCGCAGCGGCGGCAGCGCCGGCCAGGACGAGGCGAGCTCGTAGCGGCCGTCGGTCACGGTCAGCACGTACGGCGTGCCGAGCGGCGTCGAGACCGGGGAGTCGTGCGGCCGGAAATGCACGGTGGGGTGGATCTCCAGGCGGACGGCCTCCGGACCCCGGCGCAGCCGGTAGAGGACGTAGACGGTGTTCTGCAGGTGCGCCAGGAAGACGCGCTTCTCGACGGCGTAGTCCCCCACCTCGTAGCGCCAGGTCGGCAGCCCGGCCTCGAGGCGGAACTCGCGCAGGTGGCCGGCGCCCGGGGGCTCGATCCCCGCCCCGCCGAGCCGATCGCCGCCCAGCCGGACGATCAGGCCGTTGGGCAGGCGCAGCACCTCGGAGAGCTGGCCGAGCATCAGCGTGCGGCCGACCGGCGCCGGCAGCGCCGCCACCAGCAAGCCGTGGTAGCGCCGCGTGGGGATGCCGGCCAGGGTGCCGGAGGCGTAGCCGCCGAGGCTGTTGGTGACCAGCCATTCTCGGCGCACCAGCGCCGCCGGCTGGGCAGCGGGCGCTTCCTCGACCAGCTCCTCGGGCCAGGGCATGCTGCGGTCCGGCAAGTCGCGCTCGTCCGCCGGCACGGCGGGATCGGCGGCGGGAGCCGGGCCGCCGGCCTCGCCGGAGCTTGCCGCGGGCTGCCGCAGGTCGGGCGGATTCATCTCCGGCTCTCCTCGCTCATGGCCGTCTCCGTCGCTCGCGTCTCGGCGCTCACGCCCGCCCTCCAGGGACCTTCCCATCCCTCGCGGCTCCCCTTTGGCCCCTCTCGTCGCGGTCGTCGCGGTCGTCGCGCTCGTCGTTCTCCCGGTACGGCTCTCGCGGCGCCGGAGCGAGAGCGACGGCGGCCTGGCCGGGCAGGCGCCAGCCGCCCGCGGCGTCCTCGGGCGGCGGCGCGCCGGTGCCGCCGTAGCGCGGGTCCTCGCTCGACCACAGCACCTGCCAGCGCGCACCGGCGGGAGGCGCCAGCAGCGGCTCCGGCGCCGGGTCGAGCTCGAGGTCGGCGCCGAGGTTGATCAGCAGCAGGCGATCGCCGGCCGAGCCGCCGTCGGCCTCGCCGGCCCCTCCGGCCCCGCCGCCCTCGCCGGCTCCGCCACTCTCTCCCGGCGGCGGCGCGAACCAGCGCAGCACCAGGGCCGCCGGTCCGAGCACCGCGCCGTCGATCCCGGCGGCCGCTTGCAGCCGGAAGACCGGGTCCTCGCGGCGCAGGCGCAGCAGGTCGCGATGCAGCGCCAGGGCGGCCGCGGCCTCCTGCCGGCGCTGGCGAAGCCGGGCGGAGCTTCCCGGGCCGCCGGGGAAGCCGGAGCCTCCCGGGACGCCGGAGTCGTCCCCGTCGTCCGGATCGAGCTTGCAGAGCGCGAAAGTGGCCGGCGCCGCGGGGTCGGGGATCGCGGCCTGCACCGCCGGGTCGGCGAGGCTCGGGAATTGGGCCAGGAACGCCTGCCGCCCGCGGCGCACGGCGCTGGCCAGGGGTGGCTGGTGATCGGCGAAGAAGACGAAGGGCGCCGCCGCGGCGGCCTCCTGGCCCTGGAAGAGCATGGGAGTGGCCGGACCGAGCAGCAGCAGCGCGGTCAGGGCCCGGTAGCAGCCCGGGCTGGCGAGACGGTGGAGGCGCTCACCGCGCGCCGAGTTGGCGACCTGGTCGTGGTTCTCGAGATAGAAGACGTAAGCGGACCGCGGGAGGTCGAGGGCGGGCGTGCCGCGCCGCCGCCGCTGCCAGCGATAGCGCTGCCCCTGGTATAGCGGCCCGAACTTGGCGGCCGCCAGCAGCTCCCGCGGCGATCCCCGGTAGTCGCCGTAGTAGGCCTCATCGCGGCCGGTCAGCGCCACCCTGGCGGCATGATGGAAGTCGTCGCACCAGATCGCGTCGAGACCGTGGCCGCCCTGCTCCGGCGGGCGGATCAGGCGGCTGTCCTGGGGCTCGTTCTCCGCCACCAGCAGCACCGAGCGGCCGGGCGGCAGCGCCGCCGCGGCCCGTCGCGCGGCGCGGCCGATCGCGGCCAGGATGTGCTCCCGGCCGTGGCCGGCAGGGCCGTCCTGGCGGAGGTCGCCGCCGGGACGGTCGTGGATGCTCTGGGTGGCGTCGAGCCGCAGGCCATCCAGGTGGTACTCGTCGATCCAGTAGGCGGCGTTGGCGACGAACAGCTCGCGCACCTCCGGGGCGCCGTGGAAGTGGACCGACCTGCCCCACTCGTTCTCGTGCAGATCGGTGAAGTAGTCGGGCGAGAACTGCTCGAGGTAGTTGCCGTCGGGGCCGAAGTGGTTGTAGACCACGTCGAGGATCACCGCGAGGCCGAGCTGGTGCGCGCCGTCGACGAAGCGGCGGAAGTCGTCCGGCTCGCCGTAGAGACGGGTGGGAGCGAACAGGTCGACACCGTCGTAGCCCCAGCCGAAGCGCCCCGGGAACTCGGCGACCGGCATCACCTCGAGCATCGTGATGCCGAGAGCGGCGAGGCCGGCTAGCCGGCGCGCCGCCGCCGCCCAGGTCCCCTCGCGGGTGAAGGTGCCGACGTGCATCTCGTAGATCACCTGCCCCTGCCGCACCGCCCCACGCCAGCCGGCGTCGCGCCAGCGATAGGCCGCCGGGTCCACCACCCGCGAGGGGCCGTGAGGGCCGTCCGGCTGGAAGCGCGAGGCGGGGTCGGGGAAGGCGTCGCCGCCGTCGAGGCGGAAGCGGTAGAGGTCGCCGGCCACCGCGGTGTTGGCAAAGCCAGAGAAGTAGCCGCCGCCGGCCTCGCGCTCGAGCTCGAGACCGGCAGGCCGGCCGCCGGGCGTCGAGAACGCCACCTCGACGCGGCGCCGGGCCGGGGCCCAGACGCGAAAGTGCACGCCGCCGCCAGGCACCACCTCGGCGCCGACCGGCAACCGGCGGCCTGCCGGAGCTCCGGGAGCTGCCGGAGCTCCCGCCGTTCCCAGCGCTGCCGGCGCTCCCGGCGCTCCCAGCGCTGCCGAAGCTCCCGGCGATCGTCGCCCGGCGGCCGTGGCTTGGTCTACCTCTGGCGTCGTCCTGGCGGGCACGCCGCAGCAAAATGCACAGCCTGTGCCGGCGGCGCCTTCCCGGCTCCGCGCGAGGCCGCCGGATCGCCTGCCGGATGGGTCCGCTGAAACCGTTTTCACTTGCGGGGGCTTCGGGTTATATTAGGCGCCCCGCGCCGTGGTCTGAACCGTCTCCGTCCGTCGATCCACCGGCTCCGGCGGCACCGCCGGCCGACAGGGAGGTCTGCCGCTGCCGGTTGGAGAGAACATGACCGACTCGAGCACCAACGACGTCGTGCGCAAGCTGCGCGAGCTGTCACGCAACCTGTGGTGGTCCTGGCAGCCGGACATCCGCGCCATCTTCCGCGAGCTGGCGCCGGAGATCTGGAGCGCGGTCTACCACAACCCGGTGGCCCTGCTCGAACGCATGGAGGGCGACGACATCTCGCGCCGCGTGCACGATCTCGAGATGCAGACCCGCATCAACCAGGCCCACCGCCGGCTCGGCGAGTACCTGCGCGGCGGCGCCGACTGGGCGATCGCCAACGCCGGCCCGCTGCTCGCCCGGCCGCTGGCCTACTTCTCCGCCGAGTTCGGCCTGCACCACTCGATCCCGATCTATTCCGGCGGCCTCGGCGTGCTGGCGGGCGATCACCTCAAGAGCATGAGCGACCTGGGGGTGCCGGTGGTCGGCGTCGGCCTTTTCTACCACGAGGGGTATGTGCACCAGCAGATCGACGCCACCGGCTGGCAGCAGGACCTCTACGAGCCGATCGCCGTCGAGGAGCTGCCGGTCGACCCCTGGCTGGGAGCGGACGGCGAGCAGCTGCGCTTCCCGGTCGAGCTGCCCGGCCGCGAGGTCTACCTGCGCGTCTGGCACGTGCAGGTGGGGCGCAGCGATCTCCTGCTTCTCGACGCCCGCGACGACGCCAACTCCGCCACCGACCGCGAGCTCACCGGGCGGCTCTACGGCGGCGACCAGGAGACCCGCATCCAGCAGGAGATCCTGCTCGGGGTCGGCGGCTTTCGCGCCCTGCGCCGGCTCGGCATCCGCCCCTCGGTGCTGCACCTGAACGAAGGGCACTCGGCTTTTGCCTTGCTCGAGTGGGCGCGGCAGCGGGTCGAGGAGGACGGCCTCGCCGCCGCGGCCGCCCTGCGTGAGGTGAGGACGGCCAGCGTCTTCACCACCCATACCCCGGTCCCCGCCGGCCACGACCGCTTCGCGCCCGACCTCGCGCAGCGGCACCTCGAGCCGCTCGCCGCCGGCCTCGGCCTGCCGATCGCCGAGGTGATGGCCCTGGGATCGGAGCCTCCCTTCGATCCGGCCGGCACCTTCGGACCGACGCTGCTGGCGCTGCGGCTCTGCCATCGCGCGAACGGCGTCTCGGCGCTCCATGGCCGGGTGTCGCGCCAGATGTGGGAGGTGCTCTACCCGGGCCTCCGCGAAGAGCAGGTGCCGATCGGCCACATCACCAACGGAGTCCACGTGAGCACCTGGCTGGCCGGCGACATGCAGGACCTCATCGGCCACTACCTGGGCAGACGGTGGCTCGACAACCTCGCCAGCGCGGAGACCTGGAAACAGATCGACATCATTCCCGACGCCGAGCTCTGGGAGGTGCACCAGGTGCTCAAGGCGCAGGTGATGGCGTTCGTCCGCCGCCGTCTCGCCGACCGCCACCGGCGCCTGGGCCTGCCCGAGCCGGCGGCGCCGCCGCTCGGCCCCGAGACGCTCACCCTGGGCTTCGCCCGCCGCTTCGCCACCTACAAGCGGGCCGACCTGCTGCTGCGGGACCTCGACCGGCTGGCGCGCCTGGTCGGCGACCCGGAGCGCCCGGTGCAGATCATCTACGCCGGCAAGGCCCATCCCCAGGACGAGGGCGGCAAGGAGCTCGCCCGGCAGATCGTCCGCCTGGAGGAGGACCCGCGCTTCGCCGGCCGCATCGTGTTCGTCGAGAACTACTCGATGTTCATCGGCCGCCAGCTGGTGCAGGGCGTGGACGCCTGGCTCAACACGCCGCGCCGGCCGCTCGAGGCGTGCGGCACCAGCGGCCAGAAGTGCATCCTCAACGGCGCGCTCAACATCTCCATCCTCGACGGCTGGTGGGCCGAGGCCTTCGACGGCAGCAACGGCTTCGCCATCGGCGCCGCCGAGTCACACGCCGATCCCGGCGTGCAGGACGAGCGCGACTCCCAGGCGCTGTTCGAGCTGCTCGAGGGCGAGGTGATCCCGCTTTACTACAGCCGCGACGACACCGGCCTGCCCCGCGGCTGGATCGCCAGGGTCAAGCGGGCCATCCGCACCCTCGCCTGGCGCTACAACGCCGACCGTATGGTGATGGACTACGTCCAGGAGTGCTACATCCCCGCGGCCGGCGGCGACACCTGCCGCATGCCTCCGGCGTGACCTCCGGCGAATCCCTCCGAACGGGCCTCGCGCGGCGGAGATCCTTGGAGACCTCCGTTGCGCTCGCCGATCATCTCGCGTTGATAGGACTGCTGCGCCTCTCCTACTGTAAATGTCGGAGAGCGAGGAGCGCCGCCGATCGCGGCTCAAGAGACATTGGCACATCGCAATTACTCAATACCATTGCTTGCAACCGTCACTCGATGAGAATATAGGAACGTCCGTGATCGGCCCTCGCCGCTCCAAAGTCCGAGGGTCACACCTTGGGAGGGCCAATGTTGACCGAGAGAGACTTCTTTGATCTCCTTAGTATGCCCGAAGGTGAGGCTCTCGATTTCAAGTCGACCTCATATCCCTTATCGCATGGCGATGACAGTGGCCTTACGTTGGTTAAGGACGTCATCTGCATGGCGAACACTCCACGCGATAAATCGGCCTTCATCATTACCGGGGTACGGCGGAGTGCTGACGGCGTCTCCGAACTCCTGGGAGTTGACACGCATCCAGATGATTCTCTCCTCCAGCAGCAATTCACGGATAGAGTTCATCCTGTGCCACGGTTCGCCTATTATCCCTTGGCATGTGACGGTCGCTCTTTCGGCGTAATTGAGATTCTGCCCGATCGCCTAGGCCCATGTGTTCCGAGAAAGGACTTTGGAAAGTTTCTCCGACAACAACAGGTATACTTTCGGAGAGGTTCAACGAACGATCTCGCATATCCTGCCCGCCACGCTAGATTCAGTTGAAGTAAGACGATTCGTCGATATGTTTTCCCAAATAGCTCCCTCGAAACGCGCGAAGCTCCAGGAAGTTGCGACGACCACTGAGACCAAGCAGAAGACTGCTTTCTATTTCGGCTTGACTGCCTTCGGCAGGGATTTCCGCGGGCTGTCGTCATATGTAAATAACAGAATTAATGAAGTGGAGCCGTCAGCGAAGCGAATGCTCGTGTATCTATCGCTGGTACATCACTATGCGCAACGAGCTATTCCGGTGGACCTCTTTGCGAAGCTGGTAGGCACACACCCAGTACGTCTTGACGTTGCTCTTCCCACCGGTTCCCTGGAATTGTTACTGGAGGAGAAGCACGGGCATTGGAGAACGATTCACGAACTTATCGCACTGGAGATTATAGAACAGCTGCTTGCCCCCGCGGGGTCTGATCGCCGCCTTTGGAAGCAATTAGTCTCACAGAGGGCTATTGAGTTCATGGAGCTCTGCAGTGCGAGCGATGGGCCTGTGGGCGAAGAGCCACTGGAGATTCTCCGACGCATGTTCGTCTACCGTGACAGTAGCAACATTATCGGCTCCGAGGTTGCCGCCATCAATAAGTTCTCTCACTTGCTGGAGGATATCCCAGCCAGGGACGGGCGTCTCAGGGTTTTACAAGAGTTGGTTCGCCAGTGTCCTGAAGAGCCGCATTTTCTAGCACATCTCGGGCGCTTTTACTCAATTGAGATGCGCGATCCGATCCGGGCACTCGAATGCCTCGATAAGGCCATCGCATTGCAGCCCACTGATCATCTACTTCATCACATGAAAGGAATGGTCTTTCGCAAGGAAATGGAACAACTTATTATGGAAAAGGAAAAGCTCGAGGCGGTCACTTTGTCAGCGAAAGCGGCTCGGGAGTCCTTCGAGCGAGCCCGGGTTCTTGAACCTGATGACGAGCATGGCTATATCAGCGAGGTTCAGGTTATAGCGAAGCTCATGGATTATGCAGGTCGCAGCTCACAGCGTGGATCGTTTAGTTACCTTAAGGGCGAGTCAGTTGATCCAGCGATGCGCGAGCTTCTAGAAAAAGCCGAAGATCTCCTAGAGCAGGTCCGGCGTAATCGCGAGGGTGATCGCGCAAGCTTGTTCGAAGTCGAATGCCGGGCAAAACTAGATGCCTTATACGGTGACCACGAGCGGGCCCTGCAAGCGTGGGATGGCCTCCTGGCGCAGCCGGGCGCTTATCGGCCGCCCCTGCGACGCCAGATCATCAGGACGTACTTGGCTAGACACGAGCGGACGTGGAGTAAGCTCAGCCCGAAGGAGGTGAAGCGGAGCCTTCAACTGCTCAACGATAATCTCGAGGAAGATCCGTACAATGATCGCGATCTGAGGCTTTGGCTGCAGGCAGCTCGTTACGCTCCAGCGCCTCTTCCGATCGAAACTGCAATAGAGCGTGTGGCGTACTGGAAGACCAAGTCTGGCGCTCTTGATGCCGTATATTACTTATACGTACTACACACAATTCTAGCCTTGGAAGGTTCGAAGCTGCACCGTGATGAAGCTGAGTTATTCATGGCAGAATGTCGCCAAATCGCACGCGGCCGTCGCAATCGAACGAAGAGCTTCGAGTGGGTGGGGAAAGGGGCGGGTCCTCTCGCTTTGGTCCATCAGGCTGAGCTTGGAGAGTGGAGAGAGGATCTTGATTTCTGGTCATCAACGGAGCGACTGAAACGACTCGACGGTAGGATTTCAAAGATAGAGGCACCTCAATCGGGCGAAATCGAGCTCGACGGTGGCGTATTTGCCTTTTTTGTCCCCGCCGGACGGGTTGGGCGCGGCGAGTTCTCCAAAGGGCGCCACGAGAACGCGGCTATCTCATGCTTTGTAGGCTTCAGCTATGATGGACTGCGTGCCTGGGACGTGCGCAGTCGAGAGAAGCCAGCCTGAGCGGTCGCGTCGCAAGTTCTTGGACTTTGGATCTACTCTTTGGCTCGCTAGCCTCCGGGAACCCCCCTCTGGCAGGGCCGCGGGTGGCGGACCTGCTCCCTCCGGCAAACTGGCTCTTCGGCGACCGTTCCCCCTCGTCCAGATTGGCTATAATAGCCAACCATGGCTAAACCGATCTCCCACCACCGCGGGGGCGAACGGGCAGCGATGCCGACGTTCACCGCGACGGACGCCAAGAACGAGTTCGGCCGCGTCCTCGACACCGCCCTCGAGAAGGGCGCCGTCGTGATCACCCGGCACGACGCCCCGAAGGCAGTGCTGCTGGCGATCGGCGAGTTCGACGCGCTGGTCGCGGCCGGTGAGCGGACGCTCGACACACTCACCGGCGAGTTCGACGAGCTCCTCGCGCGCATGCAGACATCGACGGCACGCCGGGGGATGGCAGACGCCTTCAACGCCACGCCCGCTCGGCTCGGCCGGGCCGCGGTCGCGGCGGCGAAGAAGCGTGGCTAGCCGGCCTTCCCGGATCTACGTTCTCGCCGGAACGAACGGGGCCGGGAAGAGCAGCATCGCCGGGGCCATGCTGCGCGAGACCGGCGCGGACTACTTCAACCCGGACGAGGCGGCGCGCCGAATCCGCTCCGCAGATCCGCGCGTCACCCAGGATGACGCGAACAGCGCCGCGTGGCGCCAGGGAAAGCGGCTCTTGGAGCGAGCGATCGCCGAGCGGCTCGACCTCGCCTTCGAATCGACTCTTGGGGCGACTACGATTCCGGCACTTCTCGCCGGCGCGGCTTCGCTCGGCATCGAGGTGCGCGTCTGGTACGTGGGCTTGAGCAGCCCAGAACTGCATCTCGAGCGAGTTCGCGCTCGGGTCGCCAAGGGCGGGCACGACATCCCCGAGGCGGATATCCGCCGGCGCTGGGAGACGGGCCGTCTGAACGTGATTCGTCTCCTTCCCAAGCTGACGGAGCTGCGCGTCTACGACAACAGTGCCAACGCCGATCCCGACCTCGGCGCCGCGCCGGTCCCGGTGCTCCTCCTCCACTCGAGGCGCGGGAGGATCGTGGCTCCCCGCGACCTGAGGGCCACTCCTACCTGGGCCAAGCCGCTCGTCGCCGCAGCGATGCGGCTCGACGCGGAAAGGCGCCGGCGGCCCACATGATTTCTTCGTTTCAGGTGGAGGCGCGGCGGGCGAAGGCCGCAGGTCCGAGGTCTTGCGGGCGCGGTCATTGGAGGAACTCCGTGATGGCCGCGATCGTCGCCGCCGGCTTCTCTTCCATCAGCCAGTGCCCCGACTGGGGAATGACCACTTCTTGGACATTCGTGGCGGCGGCGCGCATGACGACGGCCATCGTCGAGCCGAACGACTTCTCGCCGCCGATGGCCAGGACCGGCATCGGGAGCGGGCCCTTCGCGAGGTACGCCTTGTTGTCGATAACGTCCTGGTCGAAAGCCTTGAATTGCTCGAAGCCGGAATGCATGGCGCCGGGGCGGGCATAGAGCTTGGAGTAGTGCTGGCGTGAGGCTTCGTCGAACGATTTCGGATCGGCAGAGAAATCGTTCCAGAAGCGGTCGAGATAAATTCGCTCGCGGCCCTTGACCAGCCGTTCCATGTCCGGACCGCCGAAGCGGAAGTGCCACAGCAGCGGGCTCTTGAGGATCTCGTCCCAGGGGCCCACGCCCGGCAGCGGGGCGTCCAGCAGGGCGAACTTCGTGACGCGAGCGGGCTGCTCCGCCGCGAAGGCGTAGCCGACCATGTTGCCGATGTCGTGAGTGACGAGCTCGACCTTGTCGACCTTCAACGCGTCGAGCACGCCGGCGACGTCAGCGGCTTGCGTCTTCTTGTCGTAACCGCCGGCCGGATGGGAGGAGAGGCCCATGCCACGCAGGTCCGGCACGATCACAGTGTGGTCGTGCGCGAGCTTGGCGGCGAGCGGCGCCCACATGTCCCCGGTCTCCCCATAGCCATGGAGCAGGACGACCGCCGGCCCATGGCCGCCGACCCGCACGAAGATGCGAGTGCCGTTCGTGGAGATCGTCTCGCTCTTGAAGCCGGGAGGGAACGGCTGGACTTGAGCCAGCGCGGGCATCGCGAGCATGGCGAGGAGCGAGGCGCTGAGTGTTACCTGGGCGAACCTTCGCATGTCTGGGCTCCCGTTCTGAATGAGGCCATCATGGTACAGCTGCTGCCGAGACGCGTGTTAGGCTCGTTCCGTCTCGTTTCGATCGTCCTAGATCGCGGTGCGACCGCCGTCGGCGGCGACGATGGCGCCGGTGACATAACTTGCGCGGGGTGAGGCCAGGAATGCCACGACCTCGGCAATTTCCGCGGGGTCGGCGGCGCGCTTGAGTGGCGTGGTGGCTCCGAGGGTGTCGAACAGCTCGCGTGCCGCGGCTCGCGTGTAGATCGGGCCGGCTGCGACGGCGTTGACCCTGACGCCGTGTGGGCTGAATTCAGCGGCCCATGCTTGCGTCAACGATGCAAGGGCGGCTTTGGTGGCCCCGTAAGCCGCGCCGCCGGACAGGCCGAGACGGCCGGCCATGCTGCTGATGTTGATGATGCTGCCGGTGCCGCGGGCTGCCATCGCCGGCGCCAACGCGGCGACGAGATAGAACGGTGCGCGGACGTTGCTGGCAAACATGGCATCGAAGCTCGCGATGTCGAAATCTGCGGTCGGCCCCCATACCGAGAACCCGGCGTTGTTGACGAGGATGTCGATCTCGCCGGCCTCTTTCGCCAGGCGCTTGATATGAGCGGGATCGGCGAGATCGGCCGCCACGAACCGGGCGCGCCCACCGCCGGCCTGGATCGCCTCGACGGTCTCGGCGCCGCGTGCCTCGTCGCGGCCGTGGACGACGACCTCGGCGCCGTCGCGGGCCAGTTGCAATGCGATCGCGCGGCCGAGGCCGGACGTCGCGCCCGTCACGAGGGCCTTCTGGTCTTGCAGGTTGCGATGTTGGGTCACGGGCATGGTTTCTCTCCGGGTTGGTGCGGTTGATCCACAGATCGATCTTCGTCAGGCCGGATCTTAGCCCGACCGCGGTCCCTGCCCTCCCCCCTCCCTGGCAATACCTCTCTCCGGCGACCGGGGCTCGGTCCGATTTGACTTCACGGTCAGGCCTTCGGCGCCCGGTCAGCGCGAGGAATGACGATCTCGCGGCGCCCGAACAGCCGGGCGTCGAGCGAGCAGGCGCCCGGCCCCAGGAGAACGACGGCGGCGGTCATGATCACCAGGAAAACGACCGCCAGCCTGCTGTCCATGAGGTTGGCGATGGATACCGGCGGCCCCGAGAGCAGTTTGCCGATCGCTCCCAGCCCCACCAGGGCGCCGGCTACCGGTGTGAGAAGCCCGGCCAGGAGCGCGGCTCCGCCCACCGTCGCCGCCAGGCCGAAAGCCAGCGGCCCCAGTGCCGAGGAGGCGCGGCCGGCCAGCAGACTTACTCCCTGGATGACCGCGGTGAGGCCGACGGTCGCCCGCAACAGCAGCAGACCGGTGCCGGGCCACCCGCCGGGAAACACGAAAAAAGGCCTTTGCAGATTCGATCTCCTCGCCGCCTCTCGCATAGCATGAGGGCTGCGCTCCTCGAGCGCATCCCCGTGCCGGGGGATGGGTGCGTACCACTTTTGTCGTAGGCCGCGCGGGGTAGGCCGCTCTACAGCTGGATGATTCCGCGGCGGATCGCGATCGCCACCGCCGCGGTGCGATCCTTGGCGCCCAGCTTCTCCATGACGTGCTTGACATGGACCTTGACGGTCTCCTCCGTGATGCCGAGGCGGTCCGCGATCTCGCGATTCCGGCTCCCGGAGGCGAGCTGCTGCAGCACTTCGACTTCGCGCCTGGTCAAGGTCTCGTCGCTGAAATGTTCCGCGAGCTGGGCGGCGACCCAGGGAGGGATGCGCTTCTTCCCGGCGTGGACGTGGCGGATCGCCTCGACCAGGTCTCCCGGCGGCATGCTCTTCAGCAGGTAGCCGGACGCTCCCGCGGCCAGGGCACGCTGGATGTCGACGTCACCTTCGAAGGTCGTCAACATGATGATGCGGGCGCCGGGAAAATCCGTCCGGATGGCGATCAAGGCATCGATGCCGCTCATGTCCGGCAGCCTCAGGTCCATCAGGGTGACGTCGGGCTGGTGCTCCCGAAACCGCTGGATGGCCTCGTGGCCGCTGGCCGCCGCGGCCACCAGCAGCATGTCCGGCTGATGGTCGAGGACGGTGGCGAGCCCCTCGTGCAGGAGTGGATGATCATCCACGCTGAGGACACGGATGCGGGTGGGTTCGTTCATCGGCCCGCTCGGCCGCGGCTCCGCCTGTCGCCAGTCGCGGCACTTCTTGCTGGACGCTTGCCGGTGGCGGCATCGCCTGCTCCCGCCCGGCGCGGGTAGAGTCCGCGCCACCACCTGCCGAGGCGGTCCGCAAGGCGGCGGTCCGGAGGGCGGTGCTGGAAGGCGATCGGGCCGGGGACGGAGAGCAAGATCTCGGTCCCCGCGGCAGGACGGCTCAAGACCTTGAAGCTGGCGCCGAGAGCTTCCGCCCGCTCGCGCATCCCCGACAAGCCCCAGTGGCCGTCACGGCCCGCGCGCAGCACGGAGGCGTCGATCCCACGGCCGTTGTCGCGGACCAGGAGGCGCAGGTGATGGGCCGCATAGTCGAGCTCGACCTCGATCTCGCTCGCCTGGGAGTGCCGGAACGCATTGGCCAGCGCTTCCCAGCCGATGCGGTAGACCTCGTCGCGGATCAGCGGTTGCAGCGGGCGTTGCTGGCCTGCCGCAATGACCCGGAACCCGATTGCCGCTTCGCCGCCGAGCTGTTGCGGGACCCGGGCGAAGGCCTCGGCGAGATCGAGGGAGTTGCTGGCGGGCGCGCGCAGGCCGCGAACGGCGTTGCGGCCCTCGTCGCTGACCCGCCGCATCAACTCGAGCACGCGGGCGACGAGAGGTTTCGCCGGCGACTCCGGGGCCACCTGGTCGTGGGCTACGTGCAGCTGCATGGCGGCGCTGAGCAATCCCTGCAACAGCGTGTCGTGCAGGTCCTGTGCGATACGCGTGCGTTCGGCGAGCCGCTCCGCGAAACGCAGGTCGAGGCGCGCCGCGAGTTGCCGCACCCGCCAGCGATAGCCCGCCCAGGCCAGGCACCCGGCGGCGATGGCACACAGGAGACCGAACCAGCCGGTCTGGTAGTACGCGGGCATGATGCTGAAGCCGAGCGCGGCTCCGGCGGCGTTCCAGACGCCGTCGTTGTTACAGGCGACGAGGCGGAACCGATAGCTCCGAGGTGCCAGGTTGGTGAACCTGATCTCTCGGGAGCCAATTGGACCGTGCCAGCGGTCGTCATAGCCTTCGAGCTTGTAGAGGAAGCGGACGCGTTCCGGAGCGGTCAAGCTGAGAGCCGCGTAGTGAAACTCGAGCTCCCGGGTGTGGGGCCGCAGGCGCAAGCCGGGAACGGCGGCCAGCATCTGCGCATCGGCCGCGACCGCTTCGATCGTGACCGGCGGCGGCACCAGGTTCCTGGGCAGGCGCCGCGGATCGATCACGGCCACGCCGCCGGTGGTGGCGAACCAGAGCCGGCCGTCGGCTGCTCGCGCCGCCGTCGGATAGGGCTCGCGTTGTCGCGGCAGGCCACGCAGCCCATCGGTCGCGTCGAAAGCTTCACCGTGCAGCCGATAGGCGAGAGACGTTGCCGCCTTCTCCAGCTCTTGCGGCCGCACGCGGAGGATGGCGAGCGAGCCGGCGAGCCAGAGGAAGCCGTCGTCGTCCTCGACGATTCCCGCCACCGAGCTTCCCGGCAGGCCGTTGTCCCGCGTCAGCGTGACGAAACGTCCGTGATCGAAGCGGCTCAGTCCTCCTTCGCCGCCGATCCAGACGCGGCCCGCACGGTCGCTGGTGATCGTCAGCACCCTGCCGTCGGGAAGGCCGTCCTTCGCGGCATACACGCGGAAGGCCCCGCCTTCGTAGACCGCGACCTCACCATCCTCGAATCCCAGCCAGACGCGCCCGGCCGCATCGCCATGGACGGCCCGGCACCGGTAGCCGGGGAGACCCGAGCTGGCGCCGAACGCCGTCCAAGCGCCATGTCGCAGCCGCAGCACATGCGGCGGGGCGCTGTCGCCTCCGAATTGGGTGATCCAGAGATTGCCGGCGGCGTCGTCGGCGATGGCATCCACCATCGCCTGGTGATCGCTGTCCGCGCCCGGCACATAGGAGAACCGCCCGCCGGTTTCCCTGGCCAGCTTGAAATTGCCTCCCAGCCAGATCTCTCCGTTCCTGTCGGCGTAGAGGCTGAGGATGCGCGCCGAGTCCGACCGCGAGTAGGCCGGGAGCCGAGTGGCCACGATCCGCCCCGAGAGGACCCGCTGCACGACGTCACGCGCATTGCTGACGATCCAGACGCTGCCGTCCCTGGCGGCGGCCAAGGCCAGCTGTTGATCCGGCACCAGGCCCTCCGCCGCGGAGAAGGACGTGACTCGATTCTCGCGAAAGCGGTCCAGGCCCCCGGCCGTCCCGAACCAAACGTTGCCTTCCCGGTCCTTGAAAGCGGCGTAGACCAGGCCGCCGGAGAGCCCGTCGCTGGTCTGGAACCGGTCGAGGGCGGCGCCGTCCAGCCGTTGGCGGTCGGCGCTGCGGCGGATCCCGCCTTCGATGAGCCCGATCCAGAGGCTCCGGTCGCCGTCGAAGAGCAGGCACATCGACTCCGCGCCCGTCGCGACGGCGGCCTGCGGCCTGCGCCGGCCGTCGAGCGGCCTCGCCGTCCGGCCGGTGGTGTCGGCGATCCACACCTCGCCATCCGGCGCCTCGGCCATCGTCCAGACCATGCCTACGGCTTGGCCCGTGGCGGCGAAGCGTTTGGCGCCCGGGGCGAGAGTGAGGATGGTGTTGGCGCGCACCGGGTCGCTGCCGAGCCCGAAGTTCAAGCCGTCGGTGGCCACCCAGAGGTTGCCGCGGCGATCCACCAGCAGAGATTGGGCCGCGGCGGCGGGATAACCCAGTTCCTTTCCCACCCCCTGCCACTTGCGGCCGGAAAACCTGCTGAACCCGTACCGTGCCGCCGCCCACACCGCGCCGTTGCCATCTTCTGCCAGCGATAGGATGCCGCCGCCGCGCACCACCTCTGCGGGCGAATAGTTCCGCAAGCGGCCATCGCGAAGGCGGCTGACCGCGCCCGAGCCAAATCCGATCCACAGGCTGCCATCGCGGGCGGTGCACATCGACCAGATCGCGGAGCTGGGGAGCCGTTCGCCGGCAGTCGGCTCCCACGGAATGAAACGAAGGCCGTCGAATCGGTACAGGCCGGCTTCCGTGCCCAGCCACAGATAGCCGTCGCGGCCCTGAGCAATCGCGCGGACAGGCCCGGGAATGCCGTCCTTCGCGGACCACGACGTGTGCGAGAACTGGCTGAGCGATTTCTGCGGGTCGAGCGCGTTGGCCGGAACTGCGATCGTCAAGCCAGCCGCCAGTAGAGCCAGCGGAGCCAGACAGCCGCGCCGTCCAGGACCTCCCATGAGCGCGAGATTATCACCCCCGTCCGCGGGCGATCACCTTCTCGCCCGGGGCCGTGCGGTCGGCTCGGACCTGTTGCAGTCACGGCTCGAGCCGCAACGTCGATGCCCGCAGTGTCTACAACGATCGTGGTACGCCCGATCCCCACCTCGTAGGTAACAGAAGATAACTCGGACTCGTGACGCCCTCCGTCCGGCGGTGCGGGAGAATCCGTGGCCAGAGAGGAGCAATCATGATCCGCGCAACGTCAACCCGCAGTATGGCATCGAGCACGAGCCAGCCCGGCCTGTACACGGCCACCCTGTTCGCGGCACTCGCTCTGGCGGCCCTCTTGCCTTCGATCGCGGCAGGGGGAATCGGGGACGGAGGACGAAAAATGAGTCAGACGCTTGAAGAGAAGAACAAGACGCTCGTCCTGGAAGCTTTCGACACGCTGTTCAACAAGCGCGACTACGTGGCGGCCGAGCGCTATTGGTCGCCTGCCTACATTCAGCACAGCGCTCATATCGAACCTGGTCGCGATGGCCTGTTCAACCTCATCAAGAGCATCCCGCCAACTCTGAAGTATGAACCTGGAGAGATCGTCGCGGAGGGCGACCTCGTCATCGTGCATGGGCGCTTCTCGGGCATGGGCTTGCCGGTGAACTGGATCGCAGCGGACATCGTGCGCATCAAAGACGGAGTCCTCGTCGAGCACTGGGACGTGATCGAAGACGAGGCCACCCGCGAATCGTCCAAGAGCGGCCGGCCAATGTTCGGAGACAAGTTTCCGCCAGCAGCAGGCTTGTCGCCAAAACAAAAAATTTGAATGGTGCGAGAGCTCCTGAAGAGCCTCGAGACCAAAGATCCGAAGCCCTTTTGAAGGTCCGGGAGGTGCGACGATGAAGCTGCTGGTCAATGGCACCGAGCACGAGGTCTTCGTTGCCGAGGACATGCCGCTGCTCTGGGTGCTGCGCGACGTGCTCGGCTTGACGGGCACCAAGTACGGCTGCGGCATGGCCCTGTGCGGCGCCTGCACCGTGCTGGTGGACGGCCAGCCGATCCGCTCGTGCGTGCGCCCGGCCGCCGCCATCGCGGGACGGGCGGTCACCACCATCGAGGGCCTGGGCGCGCGCGGCGACCACCCGGTGCAGCGGGCCTGGACCGAGATCGACGTCGTGCAGTGCGGCTACTGCCAGTCCGGCCAGATTCTGGCCGCGGTCGCCCTGCTGCGCGCCAAGCCGAGCCCCACCGACGCCGACATCGACGCCGCCCTGAGCGGCAACCTCTGCCGCTGCGGGACCTACCAGCGCATCCGCAGCGCCGTGCACCGCGCGGCAGAGCTCCAGGAGGGGTGAGCCATGCGATCCCGTACCGGCACCGGCCTCTCCCGGCGCGCGTTCCTGCAGACCTCGGCGGTCCTCGGCGGCGGCCTGGTGGTCGGCTTCTTCGTGCCGGCCGGCATGCGGCGCCTGGCGTTCGCCCAGGGTGCCGCCGCGGCGCCGCCGGCTCTGCCGCCCGCCAACGCCTTCCTGAGGATCGGCAGCGACGAGAGCGTCACGGTGCTCCTCGCCCACTCCGAGATGGGCCAGGGCATCTGGACGACCCTGCCGATGCTGCTCAACGAGGAGCTGGATGGCGATTGGAGCCGCATCCGTGTCGAGCACGCGCCCGCGGCACCGGTCTACAGCCATACGGCCTACGGGATGCAGATCACGGGAGGCTCGACCACGACGTGGTCGGAGCTCGACCGCTACCGCCAGGTC
>DATNKH010000498.1:0-3645 GCA_035603475.1 Thermoanaerobaculia bacterium | reverse complement strand
GGCCAGGTAGCGGCAGACGTAGAAGCTCGGCCCGGTCGGGCACCGCGACTCGATCAGCAGCAGGGGTTCGGGGGTGGCGATGCCGGCGGCGGCCATCGCCTGCGCCACCCGCCAGCTCTTCGCCGCCTTGCTGCCGCCGAGGCGCCGGCGCATCCGGTCGCGCAAGCCGGCGTTGCGGAACTGCTTGACCACCACCTCGAGCGGGGCGGCGGCGGTCTCGCAACGCGTGAGGTAGAGGTAGTTGCGGCCCCAGTGCAGCGTCTTGGTCGCCGCGCCGGGATCGATCAGGCGGGCGATGGCGCGCTCGAGGTCGGGCAGCTCGAAGCCGGCGGCGACCTTGCCGGTGAAATCGGCGAGAGCGAATTCGCGGACCCTCGGCTCCGATCCCGGCGGCCCCACGGACCGCAGGCCGGAGCCTCCTGCCTTCCCTGGCCGCGGGCCTGGAGTCGTGGCTCTCTCTCGTTCCAACGTCGGAATCCCTGCGCCCACCTAGCGTCCCGCTCGGTTCACTAGACTTCCACCACGTCGAACCGCTCGTGATGGAGCTCGGGGTCGCTCTGCAGCAGCACTTTCACCTCCAGGGAGCGCTCCAGCTCGTCGAGGATGGCCCGCTCCTCCTGTTGCAGGGCGCGGGCGATCTCCGGGTGGACCCGCAGCAGCAGCTCGCCGTGACCCATGCGGCCGCGCAGGCGCAGCAGCTCCTTGCGCAGGTTGAGGCAGATGGTGGCGAGCGACTTGATGCGCCCGCGGCCGGCGCAGTAGGGGCAGGGCTGGGTCAGCAGGCGCTCGAGGTTGGCCCGGCTGCGCTTGCGGGTGATCTCGACCAGGCCGAACTCGGAGATGTTGAGGAGCTTGGTCTTGGCGCGGTCCTTCTTGATCTCGTTCTCCAGGCTGGAGAAGACCTGCTCGCGGTGGGGCTGCTCGACCATGTCGATGAGGTCGATGACGATGATGCCGCCCAGGTCGCGCAGGCGGATCTGGCGGACGATCTCCTGCACCGCCTCGAGGTTGGTCTGCAGCACCGTGTCCTCGAGGTTGCGCTGGCCGACGAAGCGCCCGGTGTTGACGTCGATCGCCACCAGCGCCTCGGTGGGGTTGATGACGATGTAGCCCCCGGACTTCAACCAGACCTTGCTCTTGAGCGCCGCCTCGATCTGGTCCTCGATGCCGAACTGCTCGAACAGGGTGGCGCCCTGGCGGAACAGCTTGACCTTGGCCACCAGCGCCGGCTGCACCTGGTCGAGGAACTCGACGATGCGTTCGTAGGTCTCCTCGCCGTCCACCCACAGCACGCTGAACTCCTGGCGCAGCAGGTCGCGCACCACGCGCAGCGCCAGGTCGAGGTCCTGGTGCAGCAGGGTGGGGGCCGAGACCTTGCCCGCCCGGTGGCGGATCTTGTCCCACAGCTTCGACAGGTAGGCGAGATCGCTCTCGAACTCCTCGCTGCCGCGCCCGCCGCCGACGGTGCGCACGATCAGGCCGCCGCCGGCGACCGGCAGCTGGTGGAGCAGGCCGATCAGGCGCTCGCGCTCGGCGTCGTCGTCGATGCGGCGGGAGACCCCGAAGTGACGCACCGTCGGCAGCAGCACCAGGTAGCGGCCGGGCAGCGTGACGTGGGTGCTGATGCGCGCCCCCTTGTTCGGCAGCGGGTCCTTGACCACCTGCACGATGATCTCCTGGCCGGGCTTCAACAGGTCGGCGATCGACGGCGCGGCCTGCTGCGCCTGCTGGGCGTGCGAGGGCGGCGCCGGCTGAGGCACCGACTGCATGGCGGGCGGCGCTGGCTGCGACGACTCCGCCGCCGCCGCCGTGGCCGCCGTGGCCGCTCCCCGCGCCGCGGGCTCGTCGGTGGCGGTCTCTCCGAGCTCCTGGTCTTCCATCGCCTCGACGTCGGCCGCCACGTCGCTGACGTAGAGGAAGGCGTCGCGCTCCAGGCCGACGTCGACGAAGGCGGCCTGCATGCCGGGCAGCACCCGTGTCACGCGTCCCTTGTAGACGTTGCCCACCATGCCGCGGTGCCGCCGCCGCTCGACGAAGATCTCGGTCAGGCGGTCGTCCTCCAGCACCGCGATGCGGGTCTGGTGCGGATCGCTCTCGATCAGCATCTTCTGGGTCATGGCGGGCAAGGACGGGAGGCCGGCCGCTAGCGGTTCACGTACCGGCGCAGGTCGACGCCCAGCATGGTGCCGGTGCCGACGAAGTTGACCATGGTGAACGAACCGCCGTAGGAGAGGAAGGGCAGCGGGATGCCGGTGATCGGCACGAAGCCCACCACCATGGAGGAGTTGTAGAGGACGTGGAAACAGAGCACCGAGAGCAGGCCGGTGACCAGCAGGATGCCGGCGCGGTCGCGCGCGCGCATGGCAATGCGGGCGGCGCTCGCCACGTACAGGCAGTAGAGGCCGAGCACGGTCACGACGCCGAGGAACCCCCACTCCTCGGCCAGCACCGAGAGGATGAAGTCGGTGTGCCGCACCGGCAGGAAGCGCAGCTGGCTCTGGGTGCCCTGCATGTAGCCCTTGCCCGTCATCTCGCCGGAGCCGACCGCGATCTTGCTCTGGCGCACCTGGTAGCCGGCGCCCAGCGGATCGGTCTCGGGCGACAGGAAGGTGAGCACGCGCTGCCGCTGGTAGCTCTTCATGCCGAACGACCACATGCCGGCCGCCAGCACCACCGCGGCGAGCGCCGCGATCAGCAGCAAGCGCAGCCGCACCCCCGCCACCAGCAGCATGCCGAGGAGGATCGGGGCGAACATCATCGAGCTGCCGAGGTCGGGCTCGACCAGCACCAGCACCATCGGCACCGCGACGATGACGACCGCGACCAGGATCTGCGGCAGCGCGAGCACCCGCCGGTTCAAGCCCGACAGGTACCGGGCGAGGAACAGGATGGTGGCCAGCTTGGCGAACTCCGAAGGCTGGAATTGAAACGGGCCGATGCGGGCCCAGTGGGCGGCGCCGCCATGGGAGATGCCGGCCACCAGCACCAGCACCAGCAGCACCAGCCCGATGGCGTAGAGCACGATCGAGAAGTCGAGCAGCAGGTGGTAGTCGATGCTCATGGCGGCCACCAGCAGGAGCACGCCGACGCCGAGCCAGAGCGCCTGGCGCGGCAGGTAGTCGACGGGCATCTCGGAGCTCGCGCTGTGGACCGTGGCGAGGCCGATCGCCGACAGCAACAGCACCGACATCACCAGGCCGCCGTCGATCGACGACAGGTGGCGGAGCGTCGGTTTCTCTTCAGCGAGTGTCGCCATGGCTGGCCTCGATGCTCAGGTACTTCTGGTACAGCGCCTTGGCGATCGGCGACGCGTTGTGGCCCGAGCCGCCGTGCTCGACGAACACCGAGACCACCAGGCGCGGGTCGCTCTCGGGCGCGAAGGAGGTGAACCAGCCGTGGTCACGGTACTTGAAAGGCAGGTTCTCCTTGCGCTCCTTCTGGGCGATCACCTGCACGCTGCCGGTCTTGCCCGCGATGTCGAAGCCCGGCAGGTGCACCGTGGAGTAGGCGGTGCCGCTGGGATCGTTGACCACTCCCCAGAGGCCCTGGCGCACGATCGCCAGCGCCCGCGGGTCGAGGGTGGCGCTCTGCGGCGGCGGGATCGGCAGGTTCTTGACCATGTGCGGCACCACCCGGTAGCCGCCG
>DATNKH010000497.1:0-3481 GCA_035603475.1 Thermoanaerobaculia bacterium | reverse complement strand
TACCCGGAGGCCGCGTAATGCAGCGACCCGAGAGACCACCGGTAAGCCGTGTGCGGGAAATCCGCATGCACGGTTTGAACGGGGGTCTTGACTTCGACCGTCGCGGCAACGCGGCGAAGGAGTAAGGATCTACCAATGCCTACGCGAACCCCGGGAGCTTGGACATGGGCACTTACAGGATCACGGTCTACGAGAACTCTCATTACATGGATGAGAGCGAGAGCTACAGCCTCCCCGCGGAGTTTCAAGACTGCCAATCCGCCGTCGCCGCGTGCGAGCGGATCGTCGACGACTTCCTGTTGGGAACGCGCCAAGCAGGGATGTCCGCGGACGAGCTGTGGGCGCAATACGCGGCGTTCGGGGAGGATCCCGCGATCTTCCCGCCGGATTGCGCATTCTCCGCCTGGAGCTATGCAAAGCTGCGTTGCCAGGAGCTCTGCGGGCGATAGCGCGGCTCTCCGATGGCCGCGCAGGCATCGCGGCGGTCGCGGGTTCCTGTGACTGGGCAAGCGGGTGTCGGCCCTGCGCGAACCGGGGGCTTGCGGCGTGCGGCCGGCTTGCGTAGGTGGGCGAGCCGCCCCGGCGCCGGCGATGGCCGGCACCAGGGACAGTGGAGAGGCGGGTATGGGGAGGGAGGGGTGGAAGGAGTCAGCGGGGGTGCGATTCTCTACCGTAGGAAGCCGGCACCGGCCCGCGCCAGGGAGTGGTCCGGGCGCCAGCTGATCGGTATGTCCTCGGCGGCGCAAGCCAGGTTCATCGGTCCGTCTGCGGGCGTGGCCGGCGGCCGGGTGCAGGGTCTGAGCGCGGAGTGAGAGCGGTGTATGAGCGAGAACCAGCCAGATTCTCGGGAATCCTTGGAGCGGTGAGGTGCTCCGGGCCTTACCGGGCGTAGCGGCCGAGCATCGTGGGTTCGGCCTGGTCGAACGCATCGAGCAGCGTCACCGCATCGCCCAGGGCGAGACGGCCGGGCCGGGCCATCCAGGCGTCCAACGCGAACTTGCCGCCGAACTCGCGCACGATCCGATGCAGCACGGCCACATCCTGCGTTCCGGATTCCGGGTCCCAGGTCGTGATGATGCAGCGACTGCGGAGCTGGGCGAGGCCGATGACCGCCTGCGCGACGGCGAGATAACGGCCCTCCCAGTCCCGCTCCGCAAGGCCGCTCACTCCACCGATCACGAGATTGGGGCGCAGCCGGCGATGGTCCTCGCCGAAGGCGGCGATGGCGCCGTCGGTCGTCACCAGCAACGGCATGCTGTCGAAGCGCTCCTTGCCATCCATACGCTGCAGCCGCGCGTTCGGCCCGGCGGCGGTGCGAACCCACCCCGCGACCTCGGGGTTCTCCCAATCGAGTCCGTCAATCCGCACGCGGCCGTCATCCCCGAGCGCCGCGTGATGCTGTAGCAGCTCGGGATGGCGGCGCGCGTCCTGAATGGACCCGGTCCCATCCACGACCACCAGCTCGCGGTCTCCCGGGATGCCGAGCGCGCCGATCTCGGCCGCCTCGAGCCGTTCACCGGCCATCGACTTCACCGGGTATCTCCACAGTTCCGCGACTGCCATCGAGTCCATCGTTCCCACTCCCCGCGGTGTCACGGCGCCCGGAGGCCGCGGCAGCACCCAGCTCCCGGGTTGCCAGCATCCTAGCTCCGGAGTCCTCGTCCACTCGAGGGAGAGAAGTCTCCGGCGCCAGGTGGCTTCCTCGCGCCGCGGAAGTCTATCCCGGCCTGTTTTCCGCCGTGGCCGCGCAGGCTCCGGACCGGGTTCGGAGCTGGATCGCCTTGACTCGAAGCGGCTCTCGAAACAGGATGAGGCTTCAACAGAGCGGATGATCAGGCGGTAAACGCGTGGCGGCCCTCCTCCAGCGACAGCTCGAAGGCAAGTACGAGATCCTCGAGAAGATCAAGGAGGGGGGGATGGGCGCGGTGTACAAGGTCCGTCACCGCTTCCTCGACGAGATCCGGGTGATCAAGGTCATCCGCTCGACGCTCGAGCCCAGCCAGGAGATCTCCGACCGTTTCCTGCGCGAGGCGAGGATGGCGATCCGGCTGCGCCATCCTTCGATCGCGGTGCTGCACGACTTCGCCGTGGACGACGACGGCAAGGCCTTCATCGTCATGGAGCACATCGCCGGGCTCACGCTCGAGGACGTGCTCAGGACCGGCGGCCCGCCGCCGCTCGGGCTGGCGTTGGAGATCGCGTCCCAGGCGCTGCGCGCGATGGGGTATCTGCACCGCAATGGGTTCGTGCACCGCGACGTCGCCCCGGACAACCTGATGCTGACGCGCGGGGTGGACGGCGAGCCGCTGGTCAAGCTGATCGACCTGGGCATCGCCAAAGTGCTCGCCGGCGAGGGAGCCGCAACCACCACAGGGATCTTTCTCGGCAAGCCGCGCTACGCGTCGCCGGAGCAGTTCCGCGCGCAGGAGATCGACCACCGGAGCGACCTCTACTCCTTCGGCGTCGTCTTCTACGAGCTGCTGACCGGGCGGTGCCCGGTGGACGGGAACGATCCGGCCTCCTACATGGCCGGACACCTCTTCCGGCTGCCGCTCGACTTCGCCGTCAGCGATCCCCATGGCAGGCTCCCTGCCGAGCTGCGGCGGTTCCTGCTGCGCACGCTGGCCAAGGCACCGGCCGAACGGTTCCCGAGCGCCGCCGAATGCGCGCGCGAGATCGCCCCGCTGCAGGACCGCTTCCCCGTCCAGCACGGGGAGCTCGAGGCGGCGCTCCGGCCGTCGCTGGAGAAAACGGCGCTCTGGTCCGCGCCACCCCCGGCCGGCTCGAGCCAGGTGCTGCTCGATCGGCAGTTCCTCGCGGGGACGACGCCGCCCCCCGCGGCGCCAGGCGGCTCGCACCTGCGCTGGGACCCGAGCCTGGTGGCGCCGGAGGCCTTGCCGCCGGAGGCTGCTCCGCGGGCGGCGGCGTCCTTGGCGGCCCGCACCCTCGCGGGCGTGCCGCCGGCGAAGCCGCCGGGCCAGGAGGCCGGGGAGCTGCCGCTCCCGGCGGCCCGGGCGCCGACGGCGGCTCGAGGCTCAGAGGCCTGGGAGGCCAGGCCGCTTCACCGGACGGGATCCTCCGGCGACGTGGGAGCCGCGGGTGGCGGCGCCCCGACCCTTGGCTTCAAGCGCGCGGCCGCAGCGCCGCCGAGCTCCGTCTCGGGTGACGTCAGGTCCCGTGCCCAGGGGACCGGAGGGCGCTCGTGGCTGTGGATGACCGGAGCCTTGCTCCTGGTCGCGGGGACGCTCGGCGCCGGCGCCTGGTGGTATCTCGATATGCACACGGGTGCCACGCATGCCGCTTCCTCGCCGGCTGTTGCCGCTCCGAGGCAAGAGCTGGGCGCGACGGCGACGGGACTGTCGGGCGCGGGAGGACCGGCGAAAGCGGCGGCATCGATGGCCGCTGCGAAACCGGCACCTGCGGTGGCTCGAGCTTCGCCATCGCCGCCGCCGCCCGCGGAGCAGCCTCCGGCGGCAAGGCC
>DATNKH010000496.1:0-10031 GCA_035603475.1 Thermoanaerobaculia bacterium | reverse complement strand
GACGGTCTGCGGCAACTGACGCCGGTGACGAACTCGACCTCGCCTGCCGAAGCCATACAGGAGGCCCGCGAGGCGGAGGAAGTGGCACTCGTCGATGTCCGCAGTCGTTCTTGACGCCTCGGCCGCCGTGGGAGCTTGACGGCGCTGGTCTTGCGCGCCGGACCTGCGGCCCGGCCCGGCTCCGGCGATCGCCCCTACGCCTCGGGCCGCCGCTCCGCAAGCATCGCGTCGCCGTAGGAGAAGAAGCGGTAGCCCAGGCCCAGGGCCTCCTGGTAGCCGGCGAGGACGCGCTCTCGGCCGGCGAAGGCCGAGACCAGCATCAGCAGGGTCGATCGGGGCAGGTGGAAGTTGGTGAGCAGCGCGTCCACGACCTGGAAGCGGAAGCCCGGGGTGATGAACAGGTCGGTCGTGCCCGCTCCCGCGGGCACTTCGCCGTTCGCGGCGGCTGCGGCCGCTGCCGCGCCCTCGAGCGCCCGCACCACCGTGGTCCCGACGGCCACCACCCGCCTCCCGCCGGCGCGGGCGCGCGCCACGGCGGCCGCGGTGTCCTCCGGGATCTCGTAGCGCTCCCGGTCCATGCGGTGGTCGGAGACCAGCGGCGCGGTGACCGGTTTGAAGGTGCCGATGCCGACGTGCAGGGTCAGCGCCGCCCTCTCGATTCCTACTCTTTCCAGCGCCGCCAGCAGCTCGTCCGAGAAGTGCAGCCCCGCGGTGGGCGCGGCGATGGCTCCCGGCCGGCGCGCGTAGACGGTCTGGTAGCGCTCGCGGTCGGTGGGTTGGTCGGGGCGGTGGATGTAGGGCGGCAGCGGCACGTGGCCGAGCCGATCGAGGTGCGGCTCGATCGGCTCGGAGAAGCGGACCCGCCGGCGGCCGTCGCCGGCGAGGGCCACCACCTCGGCGAAGACGCCGCTGCCGGGATCAGCGCCGCCGCTCGGGTCGCTGATCTCGATCACCGCGGCCGGCCGCGCCCGCTTTCCGGGGCGGGCGAGCACCTCCCACTCGCGTTCGCCGAGGCCCTCGACCAGCAGCAGCTCCAGCTCCCGCGACGCCCTTGTTCCGCCGCCGGTGCCGGCGACCCGGCCGTAGAGCCGCGCCGGCAGCACGCGGGTGTCGTTGACCACCAGCAGGTCGCCGGGGCGGAGAAGCGCCGGCAGGTCGGAGATCCGGCGGTGCCTCTCCTCGCCTTCGCGGTCCAGGACCAGGAGCCGGCTCGCGCCGCGGGGCGCCGGCTGCTGTGCGATCGCCGCTGCCGGCAACGAGTAGTCGAAGTCGCGGGTCAGCAAGGCAGCATCATCAGCGACCCCTCCGCGTCAGGCATCCGGGACCCGCCGCAGCAGGTCCTGGGCGACCAGCAGCGTCGCGGCCATCAGGCCGCCGGCGCTCCAGAAGGGCCAGGAGCTGCCGCCGACCTCGAAGATCCAGGTGCCGGCGAGCGGGCCGACGACCCGCGCCAGGGCGCCGCAGGAACGCGAGACGCCGATCGTCTCGCCCTGGGAGCCTTCGCCGCTCAACCGCGTCAGCAGCGCCAGCAGCGAGGGGTTGTGCACGCCGTTGCCGATGGCCAGCAGGCCGGTGGCCAGCAGCAGCCAGCCGGCCCGCGGCGGCAGCGGCAGGAGCAGCAGGCCGAGCGCCATCAGCGCGATGCCGGCGACGATCAGCCGGCGGTCGCCGAAGCGCTTCACCAGCAGTCCGAGCAGGCCGCCCTGCACCACCACCAGGAGCACTCCGACGAAGGTGAACAGCGCCGCGATCGCGCCAGCGCCGAAGCCGAAACGCGCCTGGCAGAAGAGGGCCAGGGTGGACTCCATGATCGAGAAGCAGAACATCACCAGGAAGAAGAGCAGCATCAGCTGGCGCATGCGGACGTCGCGCCACAGCTGGACCAGGTCCGCGAGCGCGAACAGCGGCTTGCCGCGCGCCGCGCCGCGCGCCTCCCGCGGCAGCGACTCCGGGAGGGCCAGCCAGGCGATCGCCAGGTTCACCGCCGACAGCGTCGCGGCGCTGTAGGGCACCGCCGCCATGCCGAAGCGGCTGAGCACACCGCCCAGCGCCGGCCCGATGACGAAGCCGAGTCCGAAGGCGGCGCCGACCAGCCCCATCGCCCGCGACCGCTGGGCCGGCGGCGTCACGTCGGCGAGGTAGGCCTGGGCGATGCCGTAGTTGGCGGCGGCGATCCCTGACAGGCTGCGCGCCACGAGCAGCATCGCGACGCTGCCGGCGGTGGCGAAGAGCAGGTGGGCGGCGATACCGCCGGCGATCGAGGCCAGCATCAGCGGCCGCCGGCCGAAGCGGTCGGACAACCTGCCGAGCCAGGGCGCGAACAGCAGCTGCGCCAGGCTGTAGGAGGCGAAGATCAAGCCGATGGTGATGCGGCTGGCGTGGAACGCCTCGGCGTAGAGCGGCAGCAGCGGCAGGATCATGCCGAAGCCGATCAGGTCGAGCAGGATCGCCAGGAAGACCGTGAAGCGGGCGCCGCGCGGGGCTGGCGGCGGACCGGTGGCGGCGCTGTCGTTCACGGGGTCGGCAGTCTACCAGCAGCAGCAGCAGCAGCAGCAGCAGCAGCGGCAGCAGGCGGGAGCGGACCGCCGCCGCCGGCGCCTGCGGCGCCTGCCGTCGGCGGCTCCGGCGCCAGCGCCCCCGGCGCCGCGGCGAGCTCCGGGCCTCGCCAGCGCGGATCGAGGGCATCGCGCAGCTGGTCGCCGAGCAGGTTCCAGGCGATGACGGTCAGCGCCAGCGCGGCGCCCGGGAACGTGGCCAGCCACCAGGCGCCGAGCGGCACGTGGCGGGCATCGGCGATCATGCTGCCCCAGCTCGGCACCGGCGGCTGGATGCCGAGGCCGAGGAAGGAGAGCGTCGACTCGAACACGATGAGGTTGCCGATCAGCAGGGTCGATTGCACCAGCACCGGCGTCATCGCATTGGGCAGCAGGTGGCGCCAGAGCACGGCGAGCGGGGGCTGTCCCATGGCGCGCGCTGCGACCACGAAGTCGCGCTGCTGCAAGCCGCGCAGCTCGGCCCTGGTCAAGCGGCTGATGGTCATCCAGCTGGTCGCCCCGAGAATGCCGATCGTCGCCACGGTGCCCGGGCGCAGCAGCGCCGAGAGCCCGATGATCAGGAAGAGATAGGGGAATGCGATCAGCGCCTCGACGGTGCGCATCAGCAGGCCGTCCAGCAGCGGTCCGCCGAGCGCCGCGAGCGAGCCGACGGCCACGCCGATGGTCAGCGCCATCAGCACCGAGACCAGCCCCACGGCGAGCGAGATCCGGGCGCCGTAGAGCAGGCGGCTGGCAAGGTCGCGGCCGTACTGGTCGCTGCCGAGCAGGAAGACGCGCCGGTCGGCGACGCCGGTGGCGGTGAGGTTCGACACCTGCGAGGCAGGCAACACCTCGCGGGCGCCCAGGCGCTCGAGCTCGAGCCCGCCGGCGGTTCGCCTGGCGCGCTCGGCGAGCCGCCACTCGCCGCTGGCGAGGTGGACCGCCGCCAGCACCGTCCCGGGCGGCCGCAGCGCCGACACCTCCGGGTCGAGCTGGGCGAAAACGTCGTAAGGAGCGGCCAGCGGCGCGGCCGCCGCCGCCAGCACCAGGGCCGCGACCAGTCCGACGCTCCACCGCAGCGGCCGCGGGAGGCCCGGCTCGCCCGGCGCACGGCTAGGCATCGCGCACCCGGGGGTCGGCGGCGGCGTGCAGCAGGTCGGCGACCAGGTTGCTGCCGACGACCAGGATGGCGGAGACGCCGGTGGTGGCGAGCAGGACCGGCGAGTCGCGGGCCAGGATCGCGTCGTAGGTGATGCGGCCGAGGCCGGGCCAGGCGAAGACCACCTCGGTGATCAAGGCGCCGGAGAGCAGGCTGGGCACCGACAGCGCCAGCAGCTGAATGATCGGCACCAGCGCGGCACGCATGCCGTGCACCCAGACGACCCGCCGCTCCGACAGGCCCTTGGCGCGGGCGGTGCGAATGTAGTCGCGGCTCAGGACCTCGAGCAGGCCGGCGCGCACGAAGCGGGCGGCGCCGCCCGCCTGCGCCAGCCCGAGCGTCATCGCGGGCAGGACCAGGTGCTTTGCGAGATCGGCCAGCCAGGCGCCGCGGCCCATCTCGTCCGCGCCGACCGAGAGCATGTGCGACGCCGGCAGCCAGCCCAGCCGGCCGGAGAACAGCAGGATCGCCATCAGCCCGAGCCAGAACAACGGCTGGGAGTACAGCAGCAGGGTCGCCACGCGGATCGCCTTGTCCAGGGCCGAGCCGCTGCGGCGCGCCGCGGCGACCCCCAGCGCCGTGCCCACGCCGTACTCGATCAGCAGCGCGGCGGCGGCGAGCAGCAGGGTGGCCGGCAGCGCCTCCGCCACCACCGTCCGCACCGGCCGCAGCTGGGCATAGGAGATCCCCAGGTTGCCGTGCAGCGCCACGGCTCCCAGCCAGCGCACGTACTGCTCCGGCAGGGGGCGGTCCAGGCCGTAGGCATGGATGAGGATCTCCTTCTGCCGCTTCGGGATCGGCAGGTCCGAGATGGCGGTGGCGGCGTCGCCGGGCACCAGGCGCAGCAGCACGAAGGTGGTCGTGAGGACCAGCCAGAGGAGCAACGCGGCGGCGGCGAGGCGCCGTATCAGGTAGCCGGGCAAGATCAGGCCGGGCCGGAGCCGTTCAGTGCTTGAGCGTGGGCTCGACCCACCAATCCTCGAGATCGTAGAAGCTGAGCACCATACTGGGTCTGACGTCGTGGAGCCGCCGGTCGAGGCCGCTCACCCGGTCCGACTCCCAGAGGTACGTGTACGGCTGATCGCGGTGCAGGATCTCCTGGATGCGGTCGAGGTCCTGCCTGGCGAGTGCGATGTCCGGCTGGCTCATGGCATGGTCGATGAGCCGGTCGACCTGCGGGTTGGAATAGCGCGTGACGTTGGTGCTCAGGGCGATGCCACGGCTGTGGAAGTACGAGGTGAGGTCGAGGCTGGTGTCCATGGAGTTCCCGATGACGCTGGCGTCGAAGTCGCCGGCGAGGACCCGCGCGTTCAGGGAGTTGAACTCCAGCTGCCGTGGCTCCGCGCGCACCCCGATGCGCCGCAGCTGCTCCTGGATCATGACCAGGGAGTCGACGCGCTGCTGGTTGCCCGTATTGGTCGAGATCTCGAACGCGAAAGGCTTGCCGCCCCGGCGCAGCACGCCGTCGGCCCCGGCGGTGAAGCCCTTGGCCGCCAGGATGCGGCGCGCCTCGGCGGGGTCGTAAGGCAGCGGCCGCAGCGAGCGGTCGTACGCCCAGACCACCGACAGGATCGGCGACTCCGACACGCGGGCGAACTTGCCCCAGATCGTCTCGACGATCGCCCGGCGGTCCAGCGCCATGCCCAGGGCGCGCCGCACGTCGGGGTCGGAGAACGGCTGGCGCGCCCCGTTCCATGCCACGCCGATCCAGTTGCGGTACGGGAAGACGAGCACCCGCAGCCGTGGATTGGCGGTCAGGTGCGGCGCGTCTCGAGGTGAGATGGCCGCGGTGAAGTCGAGCTCGCCGCTGTCGAGCTGGGTGAGGATGCTGGCCTGGTCCGGGATGAACCGCATCACCACCCGGTCGAGGCGGGGCCGGTCCGGATTGTAGAAGCTCGGGTTGCGGACCAGCACGAGCTCCTGCTGCCGGCGCCACGACCCGAGCGTGAACGGTCCGTCCACGACCAGGTGCTGCTGGAACCACTCGCCGCTCTGGCGCCAGCGCGAGAACGGGATCTGTCCCCAGGCATGGTGGGGCAGGATGCCGCCCTCGTTGAGGTCGAACAGCTGCTTGGCATAGACCCGCTTGAAACGCACGCGGACGGTGTGGGGGTCGACCGCCTCGACGTCGGCGATGTCGTCCTTCATGTAGGACGATTCCCAGGCGACCTCCGGGCTCACCTGCGCCTGCCAGGTCCAGCGCACGTCGTCGGCCGTCACCGGCACGCCGTCGCTCCAGCGGGCGTTCTCGCGCAAGTGCAAGGTCAGCGTCTTGTGGTCGGCCGACCACTCGTAGGAGCGCGCCAGCGCGGGGGTGAAGGCCGGCGGATGGCGCTCGAAGTCGGGCTCTTCCCGTAGCAACCGGGCGAAGAGCTGGAAGACCATCTCCTGGTTCGGATTGGTCGCCTGCACGATCAGCTCGTTGACGGCGCGGGGCTCGGCGGTCCAGCCGGTCACGATGGTGCCGCCGCGGCGGGGCACGGCGGCGCTGGCGGAGTCACTGGTGCCGGTGAGGCCTGGGGAGCGAGCGGGGCCAGCCTGCGCGCCGCCCCCCTGTGTACCTTGCGGACGGTGCGCCGGGCCGCCGGTCTGGTGGCCGCCGCCGCAGCCGCCGGTGCCCAGCCCCGCAGCCGTCCACAGCGACAGCAGCAGCGGGAGCCGCGCGGAGAACCGGCCAGGTACTGTACAGGCGAAGGGCAGGCGCATGGCGGGTTCCCGCGGCATGCTACCCGCTGGGGCCGGTGAGGGTCAAACGACGAATGTTATTCTCGAAGAGCCATGGCGGGAGCCCCCAAGACCCACCTGTCGCGCCAGCTGCTCGCCGCCTCGCTGGTGTTCGTGGTGCTGCTGCTCGCGGTCATCGCGCTGTTCGGCTGGCTGATCTTCCGGTCGCTCTCGCAGCGCGAGGTCGAGCGCGTCCTGCTCGAGACCCGCGCCGAGGCCGAGAGCCTGGCCAAGCAGATCGCCCGCCAGGCGGACCGCCAGGGGAAGGACCTGTTCACCGCCGTGGCGGTCGAGCAGGAGACCCAGACCTACATCGACTCGATCCTGCGGCAGCGTGACTTCGTGCGTACCATCGAGATCCGCGACCGCAACGGGGTGCTGGTCTTCCAGAACCAGAGCCGCGGCAGCTTCCCGGTCGGGCCGCGGTCGTCGGTCGGCGCGCGCCCGCCGGAGCTGCCGCCGCATGCGGCGGAGCTGCCCTCGCCACGGCCGCACATCGAGAGGAAGACCTACGAGAGGTCCTCGGCGACGAGCATCCCGAACATCGAGGTGCCGATCGGCGACCTGGGATCGCTGCAGATCGGCATCAGCGCCGGCGAGCTGTCGAAGCGCGTCGAGGTGCTGCGCCGCGAGCTGATCCGGCAGGCGGCCCTGGTCGGGGCGGCGTCGCTGGCGCTGCTGGCCGGCGCCTACACCGCGGTCTGGATGCTGCTGCGGCGCGCCCGCCGGCTCGAGCTGCAGGCCGCCGAGGCGGAGCGCATGGCATACGTCGGCACGCTCGCCTCCGGGCTGGCGCACGAGATCCGCAGCCCGCTCAACTCGCTCAACTTGAACATGCAGATGCTCGAGGAAGAGATCGCCGAGCAGGCGCCCGGCACCATGCCCACCGGCCGGCGCCTGCTGTCGATCACCCGCTCCGAGATCGATCGGCTCGAGCGCCTGGCGACGGACTTCCTGGCTTACGCCAAGCCTCGTCCCCTGGAGCTCGAGGAGACGCCGGCGGTGCGGCCCCTCGAGAGGCTGCGCGAGGTGCTGGCCGGAGAGATCGAGAAGCGAGGAGCGCAGGTGGCGGTGGAAGACCGCAGCAACGCCGCGCGCGTGCGGATCGACCCGGCGCAGATCGACCAGCTGTTGATGAACCTGGCTCAGAACGCGCTGGCGGCCGCCGAGGATGCGGGGCGCCCGCCGGTGCTGACGCTCACCGCCTACCGCCGGGGCTCCGCGGTCGTGCTCGAGCTGATGGACAACGGCATCGGCATTCCTGCAGGCCAGGAGTCGAAGATCTTCGACCTCTTCTATTCGACGCGCAAAGGCGGCACCGGGCTGGGGCTCGCGATCGTGCAGCGCATCGCCCGGGCCCACGGCGGCACGGTGACGGTCAAGAGCGCTTGCGGCGTCGGCACGGCAGTCAGCGTCGAGCTGCCGGCGGTGACGGTGCTCGAGCCGGCTCCGCGGCCGTCGCTCAAGCCGTCGCCGATCTCCTGACTCTGCGCGGAGTCCGCGAAAAAAGAAAAGCCCCGCCTCCGTGCTCCCTGCCGTTTCGAGGCGGCCAGGGAAGCGGGAAGCGGGGCAACCGGGGGGCACTAACCGGCCGCCCGGGCCATCGCCGACCACCGGCCACAGATCGCGACGGGCGTCCGGTAGGCCGAGAGCGGCGGGAGCTCAGCCGATCGAGATGCGGCGGGGCTTGGCCTGCTCCGCCTTCGGCACCACGATCGACAGGACGCCGTTCTCGAACTTGGCCTCGACCTTGTCGGGGCTCACCTGGGTCGGCAGCGCGAACGACCGCGAGAAGGCGCCGTAGGTGCGCTCGATGCGGTGATAGTTCTCCTGCTTGGTGTCCTTCTCGAACTTGCGCTCGCCGGACAGGCGCAGGACGTTGTTCTCGAGGGTGATCTGGATGTCGTCCTTGGTCATCCCCGGCAGCTCCGCGTGGATGCGATACGCGTCGTCGGTCTCCTGGATGTCCACCGGCGGCGTCCAGGTGCGGGTGGCGAGGTCTTCACCGCCATCGTTGAAGAATGTATCGAAGAGACGGAAGAGCGGCTGGGCGGCTACCGCCTGCTGCGAGGGGGTCCAGCGGGTCACGTGGTTGCTCATGAGTTCAGTCCTCCTTGGGCTGTGATGAGAGCGGGTTTTTAGTCATCCTCGCTCATCTTCAAAGGGATGATATACGAGCACTCAGATCATGTCAAGGGCACCTTCTGAGATCTTAGCGTCAAGGAATCAAATTGTACTTGCCCATCGGGGGAAGGAGTGCGAAGTACGAGGAGAGGGGAGGGGAGGATAGACTCGCGCCAATAGGACCTGGAGGTGGAGCAATGGCCAGCCCGGACTATCTGGTCTGCCTCGAATGCGAGACCCCCTGCTACGAGTTCGAGTGGGAGGACGGCAAGATCTCGGAGGTGATCTGCCTCCGCTGCGGCAACGAGGACCCGGAGCAGTTCCTGCCGCCGGAGGATCTCGAGGAGTACTGACTGGGAGGGCTCCTGTCCCGCCGGTCCGCCCTCCCGGGTCCGCTCCCGGTCAGCTCGCTTCCACCGAAGGGTGGGGGGCCGGATCCGCGGCGGCGGGGTGGGTGGCGCCCGCGTCGCCCGCGTCGTCCGCGTCGTCCGCGTCGGAGGCCCTCGCCACCGGCAGCTCGCGCCGGAGCCGCTGCAGCGCGCCAGCCAGATCGCGCGGACACTCGAGATGGACGGCGTGGCCGCAGTCGCGCAGCACGTAGAGGCGGGAGCGGGGGAGCGCCGCCGCCATGGCCCTCGCGACGTCCAGGTCGAACAGCCCGTCGTGCTCCCCCCAGATCAGCGCCACCGGCATCGTCAGCAGCGCCAGGTCGCGATCGCGGTAGGTGTCAGGCTCACCGAGGGAAGCCAGGAGGTTGCGCACGGGCGGCGAGGTGTAGGCCTGCAGGAAGGTGCGGCGCGAGCGGCGCATCACCCAGGGCGCCCTGCGGAACATGGCGCCGTAGAGGCGGTCGACGCCGTCCAGATCCTGCACCTTGACCAGCTTGTCGATGCGGTCCCAGTCCTGGTAGCGATAGCCGGCGGCGTCGATCAGCACCAGCCTGGCGATCAGCTCCGGACGCGTCTGGGCGAGGCGCATGGCCATCCAGGCGCCCATGCTCAGCCCGGCGAGGGTCACCGGCCCGCCGCCAATCTCCTCCTCGATCAACCGCGCCAGCAGCCGCGCTCCCAGTTCCAGCCCGAGCCACCCTTCCGGCGCCCGCGTGCCGCCGAGCGACGACAGCTCGGGCACGACCAGCCGGCAGTCCCGCCGCAGCACGTACAACGCCCGGCCCCAGCTCGCGGCGACCGAGCCCAGCCCATGCAGCAGGAGCCAGGGTTCGGCAGCACCGGCGCCCCCGCGTCGCATCCTTCCCCAACGCCGCGGCTCGAGGACGTAGTAGACCAGCGACACCTCCCCGTCACACAACCGCCGGCGCCGCGCCCCGCTCACCATCAGGAGGAGCGCGGTCGCGATCATGTAGAGGCGCAAGAGCACCGGTCGAGGATACCAGGACGCCTACGGGGAGCCCTTCCGGGGGCCTCCGGGGAACCCTTCCGGCCGGGCCGGGGTGCCGCGGATCTCCCTCGGCCTCCGTTTGGGCGAGGATC
>DATNKH010000495.1:0-3122 GCA_035603475.1 Thermoanaerobaculia bacterium | reverse complement strand
CTCCGCCGCCCGCTCCGGCGGCATCCATTCGGGCGCCGGGCCGAGCCGCGGCAGCAGGTGGCGCATGACGCGCCAGCCGCGGTCGGCGTGGTACGGCAGCCCGCTGCCGGCGGTGGGCGCGGGGCTGGGGGAGAACCAGCGCCGCGGCGGCCGGCCGAGCTTGGCGTGCACCAGCAGGTTGTGCAGCCCGGCGATCCCCGGCGGACCGGGCAGCCAGAGCGCGACCGGAGCGTCGCCCAGGCCGTGGCTCGCGAGCAGCAGCAGCTCGTGCGCGGCCTCGCCGGCGAGGAAGGGCCAGCTGTAGCGCACCGGCAGGGCGGACCCGGTTGAGCCGCTGGTGGCGCCGGCGATCCTGCCCGCGGCCAGCGGGTTGTCGAAGTCGCGCGGCGCGAGCTCGAGCGTGAGGCCCGAGCGGCGCAGCGGAGCGCGGCCGCGCAGCTCCTCCGCGCTCACCCAGACGCCTGCCGCCCGCAGCCGCGCGAGCGCGGCCTCCACGCCGTCCGCGGCCACCATCCGGCGCAGGTCGCCGGCCTCGCAGCCTGCCCAGCGCAACAGGCGGGCCAGGGGGGAGCACGGGGCGGCGAAGATCAACCTCTCGACGCTTTCCAGGAACGCCGCCTCGCGCCGCCGCACCCCCGCGGCGACCGCGCCGCCGGCCGCCGCCAGTCCGAGCGGGTGGTGGAGGAAGGCGGGCAATCCCGCCGCGGCGCGCGCCAGGTCGAACAGGCCCCGAAGGCTCACAGCCCGAGCGCCTCGAGGAAGCGCAGGTCGCGGTAGCCGGCGGCAGGCTGCCGCAGGTAGCCGAGGTCGGCCATCAGCGCCAGCACCTGTTCCATGGCCGCGTCGTTGCGGATCGCTCGCGGATCAGGGCGGTTGACCACCAGCGCGCGGCGCACGATCTCGGCGCTGACGCCGATGAACCCCTCGCCGGCGCGGGCGGCTTCCTCGGGCGCGGCGAGCACGCGGTGCGCCGCGGCGACATAGGCCGTGGTCACCCGCTGTACGAGGTCGGGCTCGCGCTCGATCAGGGCCCTGGTGGTGGTCAGGGAGCAACCCGGAGCGCCGGGCCAGACGTCGCCGGTGCGCAGCAGCACCCGGCCTAGGCCGAGGTGCTCGAGCATGGCCGCATAAGGCTCGACCATCGCCGCCGCGTCGGCGCCCAACCCGACGAAGCTCAGGATGGCGCCGTCGCCCGAGGGCTGGCGCACCAGCCGCACGTCGTGCCATTGCAGCCGGCGCAGCAGGGCCATCGCGGTGAGGTCCTTGATGCCTCCCTCCTGCGGCACCGCCACCCGCCGCACGTCCTCCGGGGCGAGACCGGTCCGCACCACCAGGGCCGCCTCCTCGACGCCGGAGCCGGCGACCAGCACCAGGCGGCTGCCGTCGCTCGCCTGGTCGGCGGCCACGCGCGTCCAAGGGATGACGGCGAAGTCCACGTCGCCCGCGCGCAGGCGTTCGGGCACCGCCCAGGCGGTGGGCGCCATCACCGGCTCGGCGGCGAGGTCTTGCGCCGCGAAGAAGCCCTGCTCGATCGCCACGTAGGCCGGCAGCTGGCAGACGCCGCGCAACAAGGCCAGGCGGATACGCCTCATCGCTCCATCCTCTCATCCGCGGTCTCGGCCGCAGCCCTCGTGGTTCGCGCGGCTGCCGCCGGCGCGGCGCGCAGGCGGGAACAGAGCTCGCACCGAAGCCCGCGCGCGGGACAGCGGCGCAGGCGGCAGTCGACAGCCTCGCCGCGCAGCAGCAGCGCCACCCGGCCGAGCTTCTCGCTGTGACGCCCCTTGATCAGGATGACCGTCCCGGGCCGCAGCTCGCCGCGCAGGGCCGCGGCGGCCGCGGCGGCATCCGAGCAGCGCTCGAGCGCGGGCGCCGCCGGCCCGGCCTGGCGCACTCCCGCGCCGAAGCGCTGGTAGTCGGTGACGGCGCCGACGAAGAGGATGCGCTGGGCGGCCGCCGCCGCCAGCCTGCCGTAGCGGCGATAAGCCGCGGTCTGGCTCCCTTCCGGCTCCTCGATGCCCCCCAGCACGGCGATCCGCCGCCACGAGGCGATGCCTTCCAGCACGCCGAGGGCGGACTGCAGCGAGGGCCAGGTCGCCTTCCAGGCATCGCACAGCAGCCAGGCGCCCCCCGGGAGCGGCATCGCCTCGTGCCGCCAGGGCAGGGGAGAGAGGGCCGCCAGGCGCGCCGCGACCGCCGCGCCGTCGCCGCCGGCTTCGACGCCGGCGGCGGCGGCGAAAGCGGCGCAGCGCGCCAGGTCGGGGCCGATCCAGCGCAGCGGAAACGCGAGCTCGCCGGCCGGGCCGGCAAGGCGGAGGCTCGTGCCGCGCGGCCAGTCCAAGCGCGCCTGCTCGATGCGCCAGTCGCTGCCGGCGGCGAAGCCTACCCGCACGACGCGCGCCACCGCCTGGGCGCCGATGGCACGGCAGCGCTCGTCGTCGGCGTTGACCACGACCAGCCCGCGCCGCCCCACGGCCAGGGGGAGGATCGCCTTCTCGCGCGCCAGCGCCTCGACGCTGCCGAAGGGGGCGAGGTGCTCGCCGCCGACGGCGGTCAGGATGACGACGTCCGGCCGCAGGAGCCGCGCGTAGGCGCGCATCTGGCCGGGCCGCGAGATGCCGACCTCGACCACGAGCCAGCGCCGGCGCGGCCGGCAGCGCAGCACGGCGGCGGCGAGGAAGCTGCCGTAGTTGGCGGCGTCGGGATCGAACGGCGCCCCGGCGGCCGCGGCGGCGGCGGCCGTGGTGCTGGTCTTGCCGACCGAGCCGGTCACCGCGACCACCCGCGTGCGCCGCAGGGCGAGGCGCCGCCAGGCCCAGGCCGCCGGGTAGACGATCGGCCAGGCCAGCGCGGCGCCGATGGCGGGCCGGCGGAAGACCAGGGTCCGCCAGGCGCGCACCAGCCAAGCGGGCGCCAGCCAGCTGCGCGCCAACCAGCTCGGCGCCGGCCCGCTGCGAGGCAGCCAGCCGCCCGCGGAGCGCCCGCGGCGACGGCTCACCACGGGCCGCCGCCGCCGCTGCTGCCAGGGCCGGGGGCGGGCGCCTGCAGGCCCTCGAGACCCGCCAGCGGGTCCGGTGGCGCCAGGCGCGCCGGGTCGAGGTAGACGCGGTGCCAGACTTCGACCA
>DATNKH010000494.1:0-2648 GCA_035603475.1 Thermoanaerobaculia bacterium | reverse complement strand
CATCCCGGCTGCCGTCCTGGAGCGGGCCAAGCTCCTGATTCTCGATGCGCTTGGCTGCGGCATTGCCTCGAACGCCTACGGCTTCTCGGACGCCGCCCTGGCCGGCGCCACCGCGCTCGGCGGGGTCGGCCGGTGCAGCGTCATCGGCCGCGCCAACCGCCTGCCGGTCCGAGATGCCGCGCTCGTCAATGGCATGTTGATCCACGGCCTGGATTTCGACGATACCCACCTGGCCAGCATTATCCACGCCACAGCCGCCTGCCTGCCTACCGCGCTCACCTTCGGCGAGGAGCTGGATGTCGACGGCCGTGTCCTATTGGTGGCCTACGCCGCGGGGATGGAAACCGCGATCCGTGTCGGCGCAGCGGCCAAAGGCGGCTTCCACCACACCGGCTTTCATGCCACCGGCGTCGTGGCCCATTTCAGCGCCAGCGTCGTCGCCGCGCGCCTGCTCAAACTCCCGTCCGAGGCCATTGTCGCCGCCCAAGGCATCGCCGCCAGCACCGCTTCCGGGGTCCAGGTCTTCCTGGAGGAAGGCGCCTGGACCAAGCGCATGCACCCCGGCTGGGCCGCCGTTGCCGGCATCACCGCCGCCCGCCTGGCCCAGCACGGTTTCAAGGCTCCCACCCGCCCTTATGAGGGCAAGTTCGGCTTCTTCGACTCCCACCTCCAGCGCCCGCCGGCGCCCATCGACTTGCCGGCCGAACTCACCACCCTGGGGTCCGTCTGGGATCTCGCCGAGACCGCCGTCAAACCCTACCCGGTCTGCCACTTCATCCACGGCTGCGCCGATGCGGCTATCGACCTGCACCAGCAGATCGACTGCGCCGACATCGTCCGCGCCGAGGCCCTTCTGCCGCGCGACACAATGCCCATCGTCTCCGAACCACACGATGCCAAAATCCGCCCCGCCAACGAATACGAGGCCAAGTTCAGCGCCCAGTTCGTCGTCGCCACCTGCCTGCTGAAGGGCGCCTTCGGCCTTGCGGACCTGATGCCCACGGCGCTGAAGGACCCGGCCGTCCTCGACCTCGCCGCCCGCGTCACCTGCACGATCGACCCGGAGTCCGCCTTCCCCACCTTCTTCTCGGGCGGCGTCCGCCTCCACCTCCGCGACGGCCGCACCCTCTACCGTCATGTCCGCGTCAACAGCGGCGCCGGCGAGCGGGCCCTCGACACCAACGGCATCTCCCGCAAGTTCCTGGCCTCCGCCACCCTCGTTATTCCCCGCGATAACGCCGAACGAATCCGCGACGCGGTCTTGACCTTGGAAAACCACACAGCCGCGCACCTTGCGTCCCTGCTGCGCAGTGAAGCCCCATCCCCCGGTTCGGAGAAGCACTCATGACCGAATATGACGTCATCGTCGTCGGCGCCGGCAACGCCGCCCTGGCTGCCGCGGTCTCCGCCAGGGAGAACGGGGCCGAATGCGTCGTGGTGCTCGAAAAAGCCCCTCGCGAGATGCGCGGCGGCAACACGCACTGGAGTGGCGGCGTGCTGCGCTTCGCCTTCGACGACCCGCGGGAGATCGGCCCTCTTCTGCCCGGCGTCGAAGACGAGATAGAAGACTTCTACGACGGTATACAGCCCTACACCTTCGACGACTTCCACGGTGACCTGATGCGGGTCACGTCCGGCCAGACCGACCCGGTGCTGTCCCGCATCCTGGTGCAGAACTCCAAAGACACCGTGTTCTGGATGAACCGCGTCGGCAACATCCGCATGGAGCCGGCCACCAGCCTTACCGGCGTGCGCAAGGGCAACAAGATCATCTGGGCTCGCGGCCTCGTCGTGCGCGCCGCGCACGAAGGCGTTGGCCTCTCGCGGGGCTGGTTCGCGACCGCCGAGAAGATGGGTATCGAGATTCGTTACGGTGCCGCCGTCACCGCCATCCTGCAGGATGACCGTGGCCACGCGAGCGGCGTGCGCGTGCGTGACGACGGCGGCGTCGCGGACGTCCACGGCCGAGCCGTTATCCTCGGCTGCGGCGGCTTCGAGGCCAACGTGCAGATGCGCACCCAGCACATCGGTCCGCTGGTCGGCGGCGCCAAGGTGCGCGGCACCCCGCACAATCAGGGCGACGGCCTGCGCATGGCCATGGCCATCGGCGCCATGCCCTGGGGCCAATGGAGCGGCTGCCACGCCACCCCCATCTCCGCCGACTGGGGCAACTTCGCCCCGCGCGAACTCACCGACCGAAGCAACCGCCTCAGCTACCTGTACGGCGTCATGATCAACCGCCGGGGCCGCCGCTTCGTCGATGAAGGGGAGGACGGCGCCATGTTCACTTACGCCAAGTACGGCCGCGCCATCCTCGCCGAACCCGGCGCCAAGGCCTACCAGATCTTCGACGCCCAGGTCGTCCACCTGCTCGAACCGCGCTACGCCACCAGCGAGCCGATCACGGCCAACACGCTGGAGGACCTCGTCGCCCAGCTCGACATCGACGACAAGGCGCAGGCGATCCGCACGCTGCACGAGTACAACGCAGCCGCGAAGCACGCCGAAGACGGCTTCGATCCCACCAAGAAGGACGGGCTCGCCACCAGCGGCCTTGCCCTTGAGAAGACCAACTGGGCGACCAAGCTCGAAAAGCCGCCCTACTACGCCTACTCCGCCACCGGCGGCATCACCTTCACCTTCGGCGG
>DATNKH010000493.1:0-2358 GCA_035603475.1 Thermoanaerobaculia bacterium | reverse complement strand
GCCCCGTTCGCCCCGGCCGCACTGGTCGCCGCGGCCGGCCAGGTCGCCTCCCGCCAGGGCCGCCGGCGGATGTGGTCGGCGAGGCGGAAGCCCTGCCGGTCTTCGCCGCCGTCGCCGCGCTCGACCACCACGAACCCCTCGTACACGGACAGGTCGCGGATCAGCGTCCGCGAGCTGCCGGTGGCCGCCACCAGGTCGCACACCAGCGCCGACAGGCTCTCCTCGCCGGCCCAGATGTGGCCGGGGTCCTGGAACTCCGGCCAGTGCTCCCAGGCCCAGTCCTCGATGACGTACAGGCCGCCGGGCGGCAGCAGCGGGAAGAGAGTCTCGAAGCTTGCCCGCGTCGGCACGTCCTGGTGGGAGCCGTCGTCGATCACCAGGTCGAGCTCGCCGCCGAGGTCGCGCTCGACGAGCTCGCGCAGCGCCGCCCGGTCCCCCTGGTCGGTCCGCCAGCGCGTCAGCACCCGTCCCGCCAACCCGTTGGCCGCCACCCAGCGGCGGAAGTACGGACTGTCCTCGCGGTCCCGCAGATCGATGGCCAGCAGCCGCTCGGGCCGTAGGTGCTCGAACCAGAAGGCGGTGCTGCCGCCGTCCCAGATGCCGATCTCCAGCATGCGCCGCGGCCGGAAGCCGGTCGCCGACCAGAAGCTGTCGAATTGCTCGACCAGCTGCCGGTTCTTGTAGAAGGCGAAGCATTCGTCGCCGAGCTCCCAGTCGTCGCTCCGCGACTGCTCGAGGCGGAAGACGAGGTCGTCCAGGAGCGCGCGGTCCGGCAGCCAGGTCAGGCGCTCGAACATGGCGCCCCCGGGCGCTGGACCGCCACCCCGGTGGCGTCGCGATAGGTCGCGTGGGGCGTGCGCTGCACGATGGCGACGCGATAGGTGCCAGGCGGCAGGCCGGCGAGGTCGACGGTCGCGGCGAAGCCGCAGCGCTCGGGATGGCCGGGATATGCCGCCGCCACGTCGAGCCTGGTGACGCGCTCGGCGACGCGGACGACGCGGTCCTCGCTGCCGCCGCACGCCTCGAGAGCCAGGAAGAGATCGACCTCGCCGGGCGCGCAGCTCCCCACATGCGCCCAGCCCGCGAGGTCCACCTCTTCGCCTGGCAGCGGGATCGGCTCCCGGGCGCCGTGCAGCTCCGCATCGCCGACGCTCCCCACGCGATCGAGACAGAAGCCGCCGCCGGAGGGGGGCAGGTGCCGGCTCGCGACCGGCACCCAGCGCCGCGACCCGGGGCCGGCCGGCGCCTGGGCGCGGCCGAGCGCCGCCTCGACGCTGGCCAGCAAGCGGTCGCGCGTGTGCTCGTGCAGCGCCAGCACCTGCCCGAGCTCGCCGAGGACGGCGGCGGCGGGCCTTTCGACCTCTCCCAGCGCGTCACGCAGCCGGCGCAGGAGCACCAGGCCGCTGGCGGGTCCGCGCGCCGCCCGCCGCGTGGCGAGGAGCGCGGCGCGGCCGTCGCGATCGTCGGGCTCGAGGTAGGCCCCGCGCAGCCAGTCGTTCCAGGCGTCGACGAACACCAAGCTCTCGCCGCGGCAGCGCGTCGCATCGACCGTCGAGCGCAGCCAGTGCTCGTAGAGCTCGCCGGAGAGCGGGTCGGAGGTGTCGCGCCGGCATTCGACGGTGCGGAAGAGGCGATACGGCGGCCAGGGGCGCGAGAGCGCCGCGGCGACCATGCCGGCAGGATCGGCGGCCGGCGGCGGCGGCGCTTCGAGGAAGGAGTCGAAGCCGAGATCCTCCGGGCGGTCGCCGGGAGCCGGCTCGGCGGCGCAGAGGTGGAGCTCGCCGAGACCGCGCTCGGCGGCGGCGGCGCGCCAGGCGCCGGCGATCCGCCGCGGCTCGGCGAGCCGCGCGGCGCCGCGCACCACCAGGAGGCAGCGTCCCTCGACGCGCAGGTAGCGGCGGTCGCCGAGCCCGGCGGCGATGTCCTCGAGCAGCCGGCCGGCCGCCGCCGCGGAGAGCGGCTCGTTCGCCGCCAGCGCCACCATCACGCAGAACGGGAAGTCGGGCCGGCCGCTGGCCACGAGGTCGCGCCAGGGCGCGTCCCAGCGCGGCCCGCCGGCCCCCCAGGGATAGAGGTAGCAGAAGGCATCGACGCCGTGCTCGCGGGCCAGCGCGGCCTGCGCCTCCCGCACCTCGGGCACGCGCGGATCGCCGAAGCCGAGCTCGGTGGGCAGCGGCCGCGGCGGGTGGGCAGCGGCAAGGCGCGCCCAGGCGCTGGCGGCGTGGCCGCTTTCCCTCCCTTCGCTGCCCGCGGCCGGCGCGTAGCAGCGCGGATCGTACAGGGCCACCAGCGAGACGTCGCGCACCACCGCGGGAGCCTCCCCGGGGTCGTCGTCGGGGCCGGTGGCGCCTGCGGCCC
>DATNKH010000492.1:0-4993 GCA_035603475.1 Thermoanaerobaculia bacterium | reverse complement strand
CGTTCCTTCCACGGCCCAGGCACCGCCCAGGGTGTGGTCTTCTCGCCGAACTTCAAGGCGGGCTACGACCTCACCAGGAAGATCAACGCGGGGATCGAGTACTACGGCACCCTGGGGCCGCTCTCCGGCTTCGATCCGGTCGCCCAGCAGCAGCACCAGATCGTGCCGTCGCTCGACCTCGACCTCGGCCCAGCCTGGGAATTCAACTTCGGGGTCGCCTTCGGCTTGACCCATGCGACCGACCACCTGCTGGTCAAGATGATCCTCGGCCGCCGTTTCGGGGGCGGCGGAGGCTAGAGTGGACACCAGGGCGAAACGTCTGCCTCAATCTCGGCGCAAGGCGCTCATCGGGTCGACGCGCGTGGCGCGCCAGGCCGGCACGCCGGCGGCGACCGCCGCGGCCAGCGCGAGCAGCAGAGGCGCCGCGGTGAAGGCGGCCGGATCGAGCGCGCCGATGCCGTAGAGCAGGCTCGCCACCCAGCGGGCCAGTGCAAGGGCGGCGAGCGTGCCCGCTACCGCGCCGGCGGCTGCCAGGGAGGCCGCGCGCCCGGCGATCAGGCGCAGCACGTCGGCGCGGCGGGCGCCGAGCGCCATGCGCAGGCCGATCTCCTGGGTGCGGAGCGTCACCAGGTACGACATGACGCCGTAGAGGCCGACCGCCGCCATGAGCAGCGCGGCGGCGGCGAAGAAGCCGAGGAGCGTGGCATCGAAGCGCCGCGGCGCCAGGCGGTCGGCGAGCAGGCGCTCGACGGTCGAGGTCCAGGCGATCGGCTGGTCGGGATCGAGGCGATGGACCTCGAGGCGCACGGCGGCGGCGAGGGCCAGCGGATCGCCCTTGGTGCGCAGCATCACCATCAGGCTGCGGCGCGGATACTGCGCCTCCGGCAGGAACGACTCCAGCCAGGGGCGAGAGCCCGGCGCCGCGCGGTGGCTGTCGGCGACGACGCCGACGATCGTCAGCCAGGGGCTGGAGGCGTCGCGCCGCCCGTAGGCGATGTGCTGGCCGACCGCGTTGCCGGCCGGCCAGAAGCGCTGCGCCATGCTGGCGTTGACGATCACGGCCGGCGGCGCCGCGGGTCCGTCCGCGGCGGTGAAGGCGCGGCCCTGGAGCAGTGGCAGGCCGAGAGCGCGCAGCGCCCCGGGAGTGATCGCGTCGCGGGTGAGCGGCTCGGCGACGTAGCCGCTGTCCGCCGGCCGGCCGGCGACGGTGAAGGAGCCGGCGGCGTTCGGCAGCGGTCCCAGCAGCAGGCTCTCGATCGAGCCCACCGCCCGCACTCGCGGATCGGCCCGCAGGCGCTCCTCGAGGCGGTCGAAGAACTGCGGCTGCGCGGTGCCCTGGGAGTAGCGGGCCGCGGGAAGCGAGACCCTGGCGCCCAGCAGGTGGTCGGGGCGGAAGCCGGGGTCCAGGCCCTCGAGGCGCAGCAGGCTGTGGAGCAGCAGGCCGGAGCCGGTCAGCAGCACGACCGCGAGCGCCAGCTGCGCCGCCACCAGCGCCTGGCGCAGGCCGTGGCTGCCGGCCGCGGCGCCGGCGGTGCGCTGGCGCAGCCCCGCCAGGAGATCGTGCCGCAGCGATCGGAGAGCCGGCGCGAGCCCGGCCAGCAGGCCGGCGGCGGCGCAGGCGGTGAAGGCAAAGAGGGCGGCCCCCGGGTCGAGGCGCACGCCGCGCAGCGGCTCGAGCTCGGCCGGTGCGAGCGCCGGCAGGCCGTGCACCGCCCAGGCCGCGAGCAGCAGGCCGAGAGCCCCGCCGAGCAGGGAGAGCACCAGGCTCTCTGCCAGCAGCTGGCGCACCAGCCGGCCCGGTCCCGCCCCCAGCGCCAGTCGCGCCGCGATCTCGCGCTGGCGGGCGACGGCGCGGGCGAGCTGCAGGCTGGCGACGTTGGCGCAGGCCACGAGCAGCACGCCCAGCACCGCCGCGGCCAGCACCAGCAGGCCGCCGCGCACCGGCTCCGCGGCCTGGTCCCGCAGCTTGACCAGCACCGTGCCGGCGCGCTGGTCGGTGCTCGGGAACTGCTCGCCGAGACGGCGATTCAAGGCATTCAGCTCGGCGGTTGCCTGGGCGAGGCTGAAGCCCGGGCGCAGGCGGGCGGCGACCGAGAGCCAGATGGAGCTGCGGCTCGCGTGCAGCTCTGGAGCCGGAGCGAGCGGCACCCAGAGCTCCTGCTGGCGGTCCGGGAAGGCAAAGGCCGCGGGCATCACGCCGATCACCACGTAGGGCTGGGCGTTGATCTGCAAGCGGCGGCCGACGATCGTTCCGTCGGCCCCGAAGCGGCGCGTCCAGAGGTCGTGACCGAGCACCACGACACGGTCGTTGCCAAGGACGTCCTCGCCCTGCGCGAAGGTGCGGCCAAGCGCGGCATGCACTCCGAGCACCGAGAACAGGCTGGCGCTGGCCGCGAGGCCGCGCAGCTGCTCGGGCTCGTCGCCGGCGCCGGTGAGCACGAAGGACTGCCGCTCGAAGGCCGCGGCGCCCGCGAGCGAGGCCGCGAGGCGCCGGGTGTCGGCGAAGCGCGGATAGGACATCTCGTCGCGCGGGAAGCCATGCTGGTGATCGTCCAGCCACACCATCACCAGGCGGTCGGGGTCGCCGAGCGCCGGCTGCCGCAGCAGCACCGACTCGACCACGCTGAACACCGCGGTGCTGGCGCCGATGCCCAGCCCCAGGATCAGCACCGCGAGAGCGGTGAAGCCGGGGTTGCGGCGCAGCATCCTGGCAGCGAAGCGCGCGTCCTGCAGGGTGGCGGCCAGCAGCTCGAAGGGGCGCACGGCAGGGTCTCCTTGCGGGGCGGGACGGGCTCGGTGCCGGGATCGGTCCCGATCTTACTACCGTGAAACTACCGTGAAGAGCGGGTCGAGGTTACAGGCCGGCGCTGGGTGATGAAGGGACGGCTCACGCAGCGGTGTCGTGAATGCGTTGCAGAATGATACTTTGGGCAGCCAAGAGGACCCGGTGGATCCGTTCTGGGCCGGCCGAGAGGGTCGGTTTTCGAGCGGCGCCAGCAGGAGGGAACGCATGGCACTCGTGGTTCTTCTGCGGGGGGTCAATGTTGGCGGTCACAGGACCTTCCGACCCACCACGCTCGTCGAACAACTGAAGCACCTCGATGCCGTCAACATCGGCGCCGCGGGCACCTTCGTGATCCGGCGGCCAGTCACCCGGGCGCAGCTCCGCGCCGAATTGGCACGCAACCTTCCCTTTGAAGCCGAGATCATGATCTGCCAGGGCCGCGAGATTGTCGCGCTGATGTCTCAGCATCATTTCGCGGACCAGCCCGTGCGACCCGACATCGTCCGCTTCGTGAGCGTCCTGTCCCAGCGCCCCCGCTCGGCGCCGTCGACGCCCATCAACCTTCCTCCCAGCGGCGAGTGGCTGTTGAAGATCCTGGCGCGGGACGACCGGTTCGTCTTCGGCGTGTACCGGCGCCAGATGAAGGCCGTCGGCTACCTCGGCACTCTCGACCGGCTCTTCGGGGTCCCGGCCACCACGCGCAACTGGAATACCATCACCGCGATCGCCAAAGTGCTGGGCAACGGCGGGGCCTGAGATCGGCCTCCAGCAGGCCCTCTTGTTGCAGCACGTCGATTGCGTCCTTGTAGCTACCCGGCTGCCGATAGCCCTGGTCGGCGATGACGTGATGGGAGATGTCGAGCACAGACTCGCAGGCGAGGTGAAGATAGCGCTCCGCCAAGTGATGAAGGGACGGCTCACGCACGAACTCTTCGCGGCCTCCGGTCAGGAACCCCCGAAGCTCAGCGAGGTAGGTTTCGAGTGCGTCTAAGCGACTGGACAGCGCGTCCCGATCGACCACCTGGCTCTCCTCGTTCCAGTCGTCGGCGTTGAGCTCGGCGCAGAAGATCGCGCGCCCATTCTCGGTCACCGTGCTCCCGCATCGTCTCGACCCTCAGATCCCGCCATGCCTGCGCGTCGCGGCATAGGACGAGGCGCCCGGTCGAGAGAACCTGGTGCCGGAGCAGCTCGGGCGCCTCGTCGAGCAAGACGACGTCCACCCGCCCTTCGGGTGCGAGGTCGGCCAGGGCGACCGCGACGGAGACCTGGAGGGAGCGACGAGAGACCCCTCCCTGGGAAGGCAGGATCGCCACGTCGAGATCGCTGTCTGGCCTGGCCGAGCCGCTCGCCCGCGAGCCGAAGACGGCCAGGGCCGCAATTCCCGGGATTCCTTCCACGGCACGGGCCAGGTGCTCGTCGAGCTCAGTCATTGTGGGATCGTAGCATCCGGAGCGAGGCGAGGGGCGGTTGCTGCTCGGCGCCACGCTGCCCTAGGCGCTCGGCTTCAGCTTCTCGAGGGTACGGGTCGCGACGGGCCGTTGGGCTCTTGCGGGTTGAGTCCCACGGGGCAGAGCGAGCCGCGGACCTGCCCGCCCTGACGCGCGGGGTCGCGACGGCGGCGCTGCACGAGCCGTCTCCGGGACGGTCAGAGTGGTTTCTCGCGCCTCGCGCAGGTCTACTCGTAACGCAACGCCTCGAGCGCATCGACGCGGGTAGCCCGCCGCGCCGGCAGCCAGGTGGCGAGCAAGGCAACCGCGGCGAGGACGACCGCCAGGCCGCCGTATGTCCATGGGTCGGCGGCCCGGACTTCATAGAGCTGACCTGCCAGCAGCCGGCCGAAACCGTATGCGCCGGCTAACCCGAGCATCAGGCCCGCCGCCACCAGCTTCATCCCCTGACGCACGATCATCCGCACCACCGCGGCACGCTGGGCGCCCAAGGCCATGCGGATGCCGATCTCGTGTACCCGCTCGCCGACCGCATGGCTGACCATCCCGTAGACCCCGACCATCGCCAGCACGACCGCTAGGGCGGCGAAGACTCCCAGCAGCAAGGTCTTGACGCGGTTCTGGGCGAGCGCCGACCAGACCACTTGCTCGAGCGCCTGCACACGGTCGAGCGGAAGGCCCGGGTCGAGGTCCTGGACGGCGTGCCGAATCGCTCCGGTCAGCCCCTGCGGCTCGGTTGCGGTGAGGACGACCAGCGTGG
>DATNKH010000491.1:0-2160 GCA_035603475.1 Thermoanaerobaculia bacterium | reverse complement strand
TACCCGGAGGCCGCGTAATGCAGCGACCCGAGAGACCACCGGTAAGCCGTGTGCGGGAAATCCGCATGCACGGTTTGAACGGGGGTCTTGACTTCGACCGTCGCGGCAACGCGGCGAAGGAGTAAGGATCTACCAATGCCTGACCACCTTCATCCTCGCCGTCCGGAGCCGCGGGCGCTCCGAGCGTGGTTGGTGTCCGCGGCCGGAGCGGCAGTGCTCGCGGCCACGGCCTGGTTCTTACCCGATGCGGTGGCCGGCCGGATGGCATCCGCCGCCGCCGCGGCACCGTCCGCGGCCTCCGCACCGCCCGCCGCGTCCGCCGCGGCGCGGGCGCCCGCGGTCGCGCTGCCGGCACCCGCCGACCTCGCGCCCGGCCTCGAGCAGCGCCTGGCGAAGTGGAAGCCGGTCGCCATGCCTTGGCAGAGCGCCGGCCTCAGCGCCCGCGAACGGCAGCTGATCGAGAAGCTGGTCGAAGCCTGCCGCCTGCTCGAGAGCATCTACTGGCGGCAGAGCGATCCGCAGGCGCTGGCGCTGTACAAGGCTCTGGCGACCGTGGCCCCCGGGGCGCCCGGAATGGCCGGGGTGTCCGCCGCACCCGGCGCTCCCGGCGCTCCAGAACCGCCCAGATCATCGGGGGCTGCCGGCAGCGCCGCGGCGCCGCACGTGGCCGCGCTGCAGGCGCTGCGGCGCCTGCTGTGGATCAACGGCAGCCGTTACGACCTGGTCGACGAGAACCGGCCGCTGGTGGGCAAGGAGCCGGCGCCGCCCGGCCGGGCGCTCTACCCCGCGGGAGCCACCCGCCAGGAGATCGACGCCTACATCGCGGCCCATCCGGCGGCCCGCAACGCCATCTACGACGAGCACGCCGTCCTGCGGCGAGAGGGCGGGAAGCTGGTGGCGGTGCCCTATCACGTCGCCTACCGCGAGTTCCTGGTGCCTGCCGCCCGCGCCTTGCGGGAGGCGGCGGCGCTGTCCGGCGACCCGGCGTTCGCCAACTTCCTGCGGCTGCGTGCCACGGCGCTGCTCGACGACGACTACTACGCCAGCGACCTGGCATGGCTCGATCTGTCCAATCCCAAGTTCGACGTCATCTTCGCGCCCTACGAGGTCTATCTCGACGACCTGCTGGGGGTGAAGACCTCCTACGGCGCCGCGGTGCTCATCCGCAACGAGGCGGAGAGCGCCAAGCTGGGGGTGTTCCAGAAGTACGTGCCGGACCTCCAGGACGCCCTGCCGCTGATGCCGCCGGATCGCCCTTCCAAGCGCGGCCGGGTCGCGCCGATGGAGGTGATGGACAGCCCGTTCCGCGCCGGCGACCTGCGCCACGGCTACCAGGCGGTCGCCGACAACCTGCCGAACGACCCGCGGGTCCACGAGCGCAAGGGGAGCAAGCGGATCTTCTTCAAGAATTTCATGGACGCGCGCGTCCATGACGTCATCCTGCCGGTGGCCAAGCGGCTGATGCGCCCTGACCAGGCGGCGAAGGCGAGCGCCGGCGGCTATCTCGCCGCGGTGATGATGCACGAGATCAGCCACGGTCTAGGTCCGGCCTTCGCCCGCCGCGGCGGCCAGCAGGTGGACATCCGCGCCGCCATCGGTCCCGCCTACTCCGGGCTCGAGGAGGCGAAGGCCGACGTCACCGGCATGTACGGGCTGGCCTGGCTGACGGAGCATGGGGCGCTGCCGAAGCAGCGGCTCGAGGAGTATTACTGCTCGTACGTCGCCGGCATCTTCCGCACCGTCCGCTTCGGCACCGGCGAGGCCCACGGGCGGGCCGAGATGATGGAGTTCAACTTCCTGGTCGAGCAGGGCGCCATCGGCCGCGATCCGAAGTCCGGGCGTTACGTGATCGACTTCGTCAAGATCCCCGGCGTGATCGCCACGCTCGCCCGCGAGGTGCTGCAGATCGAGGCGACCGGCAACCGCCGCCGCGCCGAGATCTGGTTCACCAAGTACGGCGCGATGCCTCCCGATCTCAGGTCGGCCCTCGCCGCGGCCGCCGACGTCCCGGTCGACCTCGACCCGCACGGCTCGTTCGACGAAGAGCCGCGTTGACGCGGCTCGCCTCGGGGGCTGCCGCGCTGGCGCGGTTCGCCCGCGCGGGCGCCGCGGCTGCCAGGTAGAGAGTGTGGCGCGGGCCGCCGCGCCCGGGTCGACGCC
>DATNKH010000490.1:0-10368 GCA_035603475.1 Thermoanaerobaculia bacterium | reverse complement strand
GTCCTGTGGGAAGCTGCTTCCGGGCGGCAGTTGAAGGTCTTGGCCGGTGGCGGCCCGGTGGGGGAGATCGAGATGAGCGCCGATGGCCGGTACGTAGCCACCAGTGTCGGCGGCTCTGAGGCCGTGGTGTGGGAGCTACCGAGCGGCGCGGAGGTCGCGCGCGTGACCCACATTGGCGAAAAGGCCCCACCGCTGCAACCGTCCGAGATCTATGACATCTGGGGCGCGTCAGGCTTCGGGATTTCCCTGTCGAGCGGCACACGGATGCTGGTGCGGCTCAGCTGCGACGGAAGCATGCTGGCCACGGGTCACCGGGAGATGACAACCGTCATCCTGTGGGCGATTTCGGGCGGCCGCGTCATCGGCAACTTCAGCCACCCCGCTGGCGTCAAGGACCTCGCCTTCGATCCGAGTGGCCACCACCTTGCCGCCGTCTGGCGGGATGGCGAGGGGCATAGGTTGGACACTGGTGACATGCTGGCGCGGGGAGATTTGGCAGATGTGACAGGAGTTACGTCCGTAGTGTTCTCCCCCGGTGGGCAAGGCTATGCCACCGCGGACGGAGACAACAACGCAGCGGTCCTACACGCCCCTGGTGGGGAACCCTTGCTTCGGCTGCCTCACGAAGACAAGGTCAGAGCTCTCCAGTTCAGCGCCAACGCCAAATACCTCGCGACGCTGAGCCACTCCGGACTCGCGAGAGCGTGGGATGCGGCCAGCGGCCGCGAGGTGATCACGGTCGAGCAGGTGTCGCCGGGCCGACATTCCGTGACCATCTCCGGCGACGGACAGAGATTGGCCGTGGCCGGCTGGCGCGGGCTAGCGCGGGTCTTCGACCTCGAGAGCCGGCGCGAAGTGGCCCGGATGATTCATCCGCGCGACATCAACTCGGTAGGCTTCGGACCGAATGGTCAGACGTTGATCACCGCGAGCGACGACACCACGGCGCGAGTTTGGCTGACGGAGCATGGCAGGGAAGTCTGCAGGGTCAAGCACGAAGCGACGTCGTCGATGGGGGCCGGACTCGGCATGGCGTTCAACCCCGATGGGACGTTGCTCGCGACCAGTGCCTTGACGGCCCGGACCTGGGATCCGGCGAACGGCTCGGAGATGGCTCGCGTCAGCGCCGACGAGAACGAGGAAGCGGTCGCCGACTTCGACCCGTCGTCCGCAAGGCTCTATCGGCGCGTCGCCTTCAGCCCTGACGGGAGGCTACTGGCCTTCACCAGGCGCGACCAGGTCGTCCTCGCTGAAGCGGCCACGGGGCGGGTGGTCCGGAGCCTGCTTCACCCGCTCAAGGAAGGAGCGCCGGCGCCGGAGCCGGCGCCATCCGGTTACGATCTATTCTCCTACCTGGCCAGGGGTGGCAGCTACAGCTGCAACCTCGTCGTCGCCTTCGCGTTCAGCCCTGATGGGCGACGTCTCGCCAGCGCGGCCGAGGACGGTACCACGCGCCTATGGGACACCGTGGCGGCCGGTGAGCCTTGCCGGCTCGAGCACAGCGCGGGGCGAGCCGCCCTGGCCTTCAGTCCCGATGGCAAGCTCCTCGCCAGGGCCGGCGGCGACGGTGTGGTGGTGCTCGTCGAATCACAGACCGGCCGCGAGTCCGCGCGCCTGGCCGATCAGGGCACGGTCGCCGACGTCGCCTTCAGTCCAGCCGGCAACATGCTTGCGTGCGCCGGCGGGGACCAGGCAGCCTGCCTGTGGGACCCTGCTTCGGGCCAACAGCTGAAGCTTGCGCATGGCGGCCCCGTGACGAGCGTGCGTTTCCGCCTTGACGGCCGGGTGCTGGTCACAGGCAGCGCGGATGGAACGGTTCGCGCCTGGGACGCTGCGAACGGCACCCGGTTGGTCACCCTCGAACACGAGGGACCTGTCACAGGGCTGGCCTTGTCCCCGGACGGCAGGTACGTGGTGAGCATCAGCGGCGACCAAGAGGTTCGCATCTGGGATCTCGACCGCGGGTCTGAGCTGGCGCGGCTCAAACAGACCTCCCATCCAGCGGCTGCGGAATTCAGCCCCGATGGCAAGCTCCTCGCCATCCGCGCCTTCTTCGGCGGCGAAGTGACCATCTGGCGCTGGCGGCCGGAGGATCTCATTGGCGAAGCGTGTTCCCGGCTGACCCGTGACCTCACCGACGAGGAATGGCGTCGATACTTCGCCGACGCGCCTTACCGCAAGACCCGCGAGATCGCCGCCCCATAACCGCTGGCCGTGCCGGAGAGCCCGGAGGTGAGATTCTCCGCGCCATTCGACGCATGATCTTGTCAGGCCCCGCGCAGCGCCTCCGACAGGCGCCGCAGGCCTGCGGTGACGTCCTCCGTGCTGACGGCGAAGCCGAGCCGGAAGTGGCGCGGGTGATCGAAGAAGCGGCCCGGCACGATCGAGGTCTCGCGGCGGCGCAGGCGGTCGTGCAGGGCCTGGCTGTCGTCCTCTCGCAGCAGGCGCGGGAAGACCATCATCGTGCGCTCCGGCAGCACGGCGGCCAGCCAATCCTGGTGGGAGGCGAGGAAGTCCCGCACCAGCGCCTGGTTCGGCTCGACGATCGCGCGGGCGCGCGCCGCGAGGCGCGGCAGCTGCCGGAAGGCCGCGAGGGCCAGGGCGTCGCTCGGCATCGAGCCGGTGGCGGCCATGAAGTCGTTGACCCGCCGCATCCGCTCCACCAGATCCGGCGGGCCGAGCACCCAGCCGCAACGCAAGCCGCTCAGGCCGTAGCACTTGGTCAGGCTGGCGGTGGCCAGGAGGTTGGGGCCGAGATGCAGGTGGCTCGGCGGCCCCGCCTCGCCCCAGACGTCCCGGTAGACCTCGTCGACCAGGACCGGCGCGCCGGCGGCCGCGGCGAGGCGCCCGACCTCCGCCACGGCGGCGGCCGGCGCGAGCGCGCCGCTGGGGTTGTGAGGGTTGGTCAGCACGACCAGCCGTATGCCCCGGCCGCCTCCGGCGGCGGCGGCGGCGAGCTGGGCGCGCACCTCGCCGGGATCGAAGAGGTAGCCGTCCTCGAAGCGGCGCTGGAAGCGGCGCAGGCGCGCGCCGAGCCACGACAGGGCGGCGAGCAGCGGCTCGTAGGTCGGCTGCTCGACGAGCACCTCGTCCCCCGGCTCGACGAGGGCGGCGAAAGCGAGGAAGTTCGCGCCCGACGTACCCGCGGCCGTCACCACCTGCTCCGGCCGCGCGCCGTGGCGCGCCGCGATCGCCTCGATCAGCGGCTGGTAGCCGAGGTGGTTCGGGCCGTTGACCTGGAAGTCCGCCGGCTCCGGCCCGAGCTCTTCGGTGGTGCAGGCGAGCAGGCCGCTGTTGGCCAGGTTGAAGCGGGCCGCCGCGTGCAGCTTGGCCCAATGCATGTAGACGCTACCCCGGACCCTCGTCACTGGCTCTCCTTGGTCTTTCCGTCAACCGGCGGCCGCGGTCTTGCGCGGGCTGTCTGGATGAAGCATCAAAGCACCTATTTCCAATTTGAAAAAGAGGCGCCAAGCGCGCCTAGGAAGAATAGCCCGAGCAGCAGGAGAAAGGAGGCCAGGACCATGAGCCCGGCGAGGACAGAATAAATACGTGAGGTTGAGCTACGAGAAGGTCTCCGCACGAAACCAAAAAGGGGAAGCCCACCTGCCAACAGCACGGCCGACGCGAAGAGCGGGCCGATGATGAACCAACCCGGGGTGGGATGATCTGGGTAGCGGCCGACGATGGCGGAGTAGAGCCAGGTCACCCACGTCGCGCCTGCCAGCCAAAGCAGCGATACCAGGCTCTTCATCATGGTCCCCATAGGCTTGGCGGCCCACATGTAGTAGACGGGCACGCCGGCCGCGACGATCGCCGCTCCCAGCAGCGCGTCGCGGGTCTCGGTGAAGAAGAGGTTGCCGACGATGCCGGCGCCGACCAGGGTGAAGACGATCGGCACCCAGGGATAGCCGGGAGTGGGGAAGGGACGCGGTGCCGCCGGCAGCTTGTGGCGGAAGACGATTAGCGAGACGCCGGCCAGCGCGAAGAAGATCCAGTCGGCGAAGACCGCGTAGCTCAGCAGCCGCTCGTAGCTGCGGGTGAGCGCGAAGGCGGCGGCGAGGCCGCCCTGCAGCAGGATCGCCGCGGTCGGCACCCGGAAGCGCGGGCTGAGGCGGGCCAGGACGCGGAAGAAGAGGCCGTCGGCGGCCATGGCGTAGTAGACCCGCGGCGCGGTGAGCAGCGCCAGGTTGAGGAAGCCGAAGGTGGAGACGACCACCAGGGCGCCGATCAGCCGGCCGCCCAGGCTGCCGAAGACCAGCCTCGCGGCGTCCGCCGCCGGGGTGCGGCTGGCCGCCAGCACCGGCGCGGTCAGCACGTGGAGGTAGGCGACGTTGGCGCCGACGTAGAGCACGATCACGCAGACGACGCCCAGCAGGATCGCCCGCGGCAGGTTGCGCTGCGGGTCGCGCACCTCCTCGGCGACGAAGTTGACGTTCTGCCAGCCGCCGTAGGAGAACATCGCCGGCACCAGCCCGGCGAAGAAGGCCGAGAGCAGCAGCAGGCCATGGACGCCCGGCGGGGCCAGCGGCTTGAACGTCAGGCCGGAGGCGTGCGGGGCGGCGACGAACACCGAGACGATCAGCGCCGCCAGCACCAACACCTTGCCGAAGGTGATGACGTTGATCACCAGGGCGCCGGGCCGCACGCCCAGGGCGTGGAATCCGGCCAGCAGCAGCATGACGGCGGCCGCCAGCCACGGCACCAGCGGCTGCGGCATGCCGGCCAGGGGCGCGACGTATGTCGCGAAGGCCACCGCCACCGCCGCGGTCGCTCCCGACTGGATGATCAGCAGCAGCGACCAGCCGTGCAGGAACGCCACCAGCGGGTGGAAGGCCTCGCGGAAGAAGGCGTACTGGCCGCCCACCCGCGGCATCACCGTGCTCAGCTCGGCGAAGACGAAGCCGCCGAGCAGCGCGAGCGCCCCGCCTGCCGCCCAGACCGCGACGATCAGGAACGGCGTGCCCACGGCCTGCGCCACGACGTAGGGGTTGATGAAGATGCCCGAGCCGACGATGCCGCTGATGACGATCATCGTGGCGTCGAAGAGGTTGAGGCGCCGCGCGAAGGTCGGGCGCGAGGCGGCGGCGCCTGCGGCAGCCGAGGCGGCGACCGGCGAGGTGGTAGCCGGGGCGAGCGAGTCGCTCGTCCCGCGCGGCACGCTCGGAGATGGGCTCTGGTCGTCGATGGCGGGGATTCTAGCCCGCTTTCGGCCCGCCTCGCCACGCCGGCAGCTCCGCAAGCCTCGTGCTACGCTGCCCGCGAACCGTCCGCTACCCTATGCCAAGACATGGAGTCGAACATGGCCGAGCCTGGTCTTGAAGCCTCGCCACGAGTCTATGCGCGAATCGGCGGGGTGCTCTACCTGATCATCATCGTCCTCGGACTCTTCGCCGAGGCTGGCGTCAGAGACAAGCTCGTCGTGTCGAACGACGCGTCGGCCACTGCCAGGAACATCATGGCTTCGCCGTTGCTCTGGCGCAGCGGCGTTGCCGGCGAGCTGTTCATGTTGACGTGCGCCGTCGCCCTGACGCTCATCTTCTACGTGTTGCTCAGGCCGGTCAGCAAGCACCTCGCCCTGCTGGCGGCGTTCTTCAACCTGGTGTCGATCGCGATCCAGGCCACCTACGAGTTGAATCTCTTGGCGGGATCTTTTCCATTGGGGGACGCGGCTTACCTGAAGGTCTTCGAGCCAAGTCAGCTCCATGCCCTGGCGTACCTAGCCGTCAAGTCGCATGGGTACGGCTATGGCATCGCCCTCATCTTCTTCGGCTGCGAATGCATCGTCCTCGGGTACCTGATTCTACGATCGGGCTTCTTCCCGAAGACGATAGGTCTTCTGATGCAGATTGCCGGCGTGTGCTATCTCACGAACAGCTTCGCGCTGATCCTCTCCCCCACGCTCGCGGACATGCTCTTCCCCGCCGTGCTGATCCCAGCCTTCATCGGCGAGGCGTCCCTCTGCCTGTGGCTCATCGTGAAGGGCGTGGACGTCCAGAAGTGGCAAGCGCGAGCGGGAGTGGGGACGGTCCTGTAACGAGAGCTCAGGCGGTGTCGCCTGTACGAGTCTGACACGTCCCCGCGGCCGGCTCGGCAGGGGGACACGAAGCCGGGGAGCGCCATGTCGAGCTTGCGGACAGAGTTCCTCTTCGAGATGAGAATGACTCTCGAGTCTCCCCAGCTGGTGGGGCTTACGCCCTACGGTGACCGCCGCATCCGGTACCTCGAGGGTGGCACCTTCTCAGGCCCCAGGATCCAGGGAGAGGTGCTGCCCTGGGGAGCGGACTGGGTGCTGCTCCGTGCCGACGGCGCGAGGTACCTCGACGTGCGGCTGACGCTGCGCGCCGACGACGGTCACCTCGTCTATGTCACCGCTCGGGGGATCCTCGATGTCTCTTCCGAGACCTTCCAGCGCATGGTCACGGGCGAGGATGTCCCGCCGGACGACTACTACTTTCGCACGACACCGCTCTTCGAGACCGCGTCCGAGAAGTACGGCTGGCTGAACCGCGTGGTGGCAGTGACCGTCGGCAGCATCCAGGGCACGACAGTCAGTCACCTGGTCTACGCCATCCTCTGATCGTCGTCAGCCTGCCAATAGCGTCGCGCTGATCCTCGCTCTAACGCTCGCGGACGTGCTCTTCCCCGCGATTCTCGCCCTTGCCTGTCGCGACCCCTTGACAGGCTTTTTCGGCCCCCTGCGCGAGTTTTCTCGAGTCCGCGCTCGAAGGGGCCTCGTCGACCCGCAGGCCGGGCGCCAGGGCCAGAAGTCGCAGTGAGCCTCTCGGACCCCTTCGACGACCGCCGACCGGGCTTGTCGCGGCCGCCAACGGGCTGAAAAATCATGGGGTTACAATCGCTGATGGGAGGAAAACAGATGACCATCGGCGAGCCGGCGCACGAGGCAGATCACGAACTCGCAGTGAGGGGTGGAGGCACAGGTGGAGGTGCGGCGCTCGACGAGCTGGGCGAGAGAATTGCGGAGCTGGCGGCGCAGATCTCGGCCGCCACCTACGAGCTGCTGGCAATGCTGCGCGACTTCGACGAGCGCGGCGGGTGGAACAGCGGGTTCCACTCTTGCGCGCACTGGCTGGTCTGGCGCGTCGGACTCGACCTTGGCGCGGCGCGCGAGAAGATGCGCGTGGCGCGGGCGCTCGGCACCTTGCCGCTGCTCTCGGGGGCCATGCGCCGGGGCGAGATCTCCTACTCGAAGGTTCGTGCCCTCACGCGCATTGCCACGCCGGCCAACGAGCAGGACCTGCTGATCTTCGGACGTGCGGGGACTGCTGCTCACGTCGAGAGATTGGTGCGCGGCATGCGCCGCGTCGACCGCATCGCGGCGGGGCAGAGTGAGAAGCGCCTCTACGCCGCACGGTACCTGCGCGCCTACACCGACGAGGATGGCATGGTGGTGGTGACGGGACGCCTCGCGCCGGAGGCAGGTGCGGCGCTGCTGCGTGCGTTGGAGGCCGGCGTCGAGGCGCTCTACGGGCCACACCCCGGCCAGCCGGCCGGCGCCGTGCCGGAAGAGGCAGCGGTGATAGAGGTGGCTGCGGCGACTGAGGACGCCTCGTTCGAGCAACGCCGCGCCGATGCCCTGGGCCTGGTGGCCGAGAGCGCCCTCGCCGCGAGCCTCGATCCCGGCAGCCGCGGCGACCGTTACCAGGTGGTGGTGCACGTCGACGCCGAGGTGCTGGCGCCCGGCAGCGAGGGAGGTTCGTCCTGGCTCGCCGATGGCAGCCACGTTTCCGCTGAAACCTCCAGGCGGCTGGCCTGCGACTCGGCGCGCGTGGTGATGCAGCACGCCGCGGATGGCCGTTTGCTCGACGTCGGCCGCCGCACCCGCGCCATCTCGCCCGCCCTGCGCCGCGCCCTCGAGCATCGCGACGGCGGCTGCCGCTTCCCGGGCTGCAGTAGGAGGTTCTGCGACGCCCATCACGTCGAGCCCTGGGCCCAGGGCGGCGCCACCAGCCTCGCCAACACCTTGCTTCTGTGCCGCCGTCACCATCGCGCGGTGCACGAGGGGGGATTCTCGATGGAGCTGGCGCCCGACGGCGAAGCGCGCTTCTATCGACCCGACGGCCGGCCGCTCCTGGAGGCGCCGACACTGCCGGTAGCTGCAGGAGAGCCTGTCACGGCCCTGGCTGCGCGACTCGCGAGCGAAGGCTTGGCCGTGGATGCCCGCGCGACGTTGCCCGACTGGTGGGGCGGGTCGGTCGACTACGGCTGGGAAATCGATTGGCTGCGGTGGCGTGACCACCGGAACCCGGAATTCGCCGCTGGGTGACCGACCGCCGTAAAGATCACCGTGATGTCACGAAACTGGGCCTGGGGGCGGCCGCGCAGAGTCATTCGGTCAGGTTACCATTCCGAATGACCTTGTCGCAGCCCTTGGCAATATCCCACGCGCCATGCGGATTGCCACGGAGGTCGTTGTCCAGGAAGGTACCGCCGCCGTCGGCATCGACCTGGATAGCAAAGGATCCATTGGCGGTGATCCGGTTGCGGCGCAGCGTGGGATTGCCTCCGTCACTGATTTCCACGCCCGCCGCGGCGTTGCCAATGATCTCGTTGTCCTCCAATGTTCCTTGACCGCGATGGTGCACGAAGACACCTGCGCTCTTGCCATCATAGATGCGGTTGCGCCGGAGCGTCGGGCTGGCTCCACTGGAGATTTCCACCCCAGAACCGCCGCTGGCAAAGATCTCGTTGTCCTCCATTGTTCCTTGGGCGCTGCGGTAAATGAAGACACCTCCCTCCTCTCCACCGTGAATGCGATTGCGTCGCAGACGGGGGTCGGCTCCGTTGTGAATTCCAACGCAGGAATTGTTTTGGGATGTGATGTCGCATCCTTCGAGCTCCAGTCTCCCTTGAGAGATCTCCACGCCATGCCAGACCTCGTCGCCGTACTGACGCAGTGTGAGGTTGGTGACCCTTCCCATCGTGGCGCGGAAGACGATCACGTGCTGATTTGAGGCCCTGACCACGATCTCCTCGAGAGGGCCGTCTCCTACGATCTCCAGCGGCTGCTCGATGACGAGGCCTTCCTCATAAAGACCGGGACGAACGAGAATACGGTCGCCTGCTTTCGCTGCCGCGATGGCTGCCGAGATGGTGGTGAAGTCGCCGCGGTGAAAAGGATCGACGATGTGAGTGGGGGGCTCGACCTTCGATGTGGGGCCGCGGCCAGCTTCGGTCGCCGCCGCCGGCTGACCGGACCGGCGCGCGGCCGTGCTCGACCTTGCGGGTTTCTCCTGGACGGCGCTGCCGGCATCATCCGACTCCTCGAGCATATCCCGAACCTGGACTGCCATCGAGGCCAGCATCTTGCCAAGGCGCGGATCGGTCCAGGGCTCGAGGCGAAGCTCCCGCCAGTCGACGTACTCGCGCGCCGCGAGGATTTGGGCCAAGGGATCCAGGGCGAGCTTGGTGGGGTCGCTCAGTGCCAGCGACTCCACGTAGTAGACAGGGAGAATCAAGTCCTGGCGGTGCAAGGTCAACTCCCGATCAAGGAACTTCGTGAGCTCGCCCCGGCAGTCTTTGCTGCGGAAGAACAGCGGCGTGAGGATGGGGATGAAGAAGGTGGTTGCATCGAGTGTGCTGTCAATCCGCGCCTGCCACTGTTTGCCCCAGCGAATGTCCCGATCTTGGAAGATGGTGAAGTCCTCCAAACCTGTATGGACCCTGATCTCGCCCTTCAGCCGCTTGCAGAACTCCGTAATGCGGCCTTCCTCGTGCTTGTCGTCGAAGTGGACGTAGCTCAAGAAGGCCGCTGGGGGTCCGGACATCCTCGTCGTCCTCCTGCCGGTTCACGCGAAGCCGGCGCGATCCTGCGACTCGGCCGTGGCCTGCATCACTCTATTGTCTGACGAACGGCGCTGCCGGTCCACTGCCCCGGCGACATGGACTTCGCTCCATTGCGGTCTTGTGTCCCCGGCATGGTTGGCGGCCGCTACGCCGGCCGCAGAAGCGATCTTGGCCAGCCCGCTCAGGGCCGCGTCAGGATCGCGCTGCCCGACGCTAGCTCGGACTCGCGCCAGCCGCCGCCGAGGGCCTTGACGAGGTTGACGGAGGCGGTCATGCGGCGGGTGAGGATGTCGACGGCGGTGCGCTCGTTGGCTAGCGCGGCGGCCTGGGCTGTGATGACCTCGAGGTAAGTCGTGATGCCGCCCTGGTAGCGGTAGTTGGAGAGGGCCAGGGAGCGCTCGGCGGTGGTGACGGCGATCTGCTGCTGGGCTGCCTCGGCGTCCAGCACTCGGAGGGTCGAGAGGTTGTCCTCGACGTCCTGGAAGGCGGTCAGGACGGTCTGGCGGTAGGCGGCCACGGCGGCGTCGTAGTTGGCCCTGGCCTGCTCGGTGGCGGCGTGGCGGG
>DATNKH010000489.1:0-2455 GCA_035603475.1 Thermoanaerobaculia bacterium | reverse complement strand
GTCGACTGCCACGACTGGGAGGATGCGCTTGTTCAACCGTTCGGCCTCGTTGATCTCCCAATCGCAGTACTCCGACCTGACGGCAGCGGGGGTGACGATGAAAAGGATTGCATCTGCGGAGCCGATCAGCTTTTGTAACCGTTCCTCCCAAGGTTCGCCCTTGACGATGTCGTGCAGGTCGAGAAAGGCATCGCAGCCGTCGGCGATCAACCGGTCACGCAGGGTTTGGGCGAACTCACCGTCGAGTCGTGAGTACGACAGGAAGACTCGGAGGCGCCGGGGGTGTGGTGGTTGCGTGTCGCCCCCCATCGCGGTGCCGAGCCGGGCAGGGCTCCCCGAGGCTAGTGGCCGAAGCCACTGGGGCCTGGTGCTGGACGGCGTGGTCGGGTTCATAGTAGAGAGAAGGAGCGAGGCGAGGTGGCGGTCCGGCTCTCGCTGGCTTTCGCACCACGACCGAGAGCTGGCTTGCTCAGCAGCTACAGTACGACCTCTGGCAGGCCGAGAAGAAGCGCGCGCTGCGCGTCAAGCGACTCTCGGCTGCCTGATCGCCCCTGGCTGCGGGTCGGCGATAGCCGCTCGCGCAAGCTATCCGAGATGAGTTTACCCGGAGCCGAGTATTTCCCTGGGGTTCCCAGCTTAGATGAAGTTGCCCCGGCTATGAAGAGATCGGCATAGCCGGGGCTATGCGGAGTTCGGGACTAGGCGGAGCACAATGAGTAAGCCCACCGCAAGTGCTTATGAATCAGGAGTTTGGTCCAGTGACCCCTTGCCAGAGGTCCGCATAGTTCGGATGCCAAGGCGTGGACCCTCGACACGCTGGTCGAGAGGTACAAGCAGCATCAGCGCCCCACACGCGGGCTGCGCGACCAGACTCTGCATGGCTACGAGCGCGTGTTGTGCTTGTCGACCCTGTGGCTCCGGCCTCGAGAGATCGCTGAGCTCCGCTGATCGCCCGGAATCGTGGCGGTCGGCGCTCGGGGGCGACGGGCCGCGGATGCGGCCTGCTGCACATCGCTATAAGCGAATAGCATGTTAACCTTGTCGTCAATGCTTGACAAGAATTTAAGACTGAGTTACAGTTCAAATAGAAACAGAAACGGCGCCGGCGCGCGCCGAGTGGCAGGTGCGCCCGATGCGCCCAATGCGATCGACGGCCTATCGCGACCCGGCCGGATCGATGTAACTCGATCGCCAATCGCCATAACTGCATCAGTCTTTAGCGCCGCCCGGGCAGGCGGCGGACAGGAGAACCAATCATGAGCATCGCCGGCAACTGGACCCTGAATTACAGCTTCGGCTGCAGCGGGGGCTACAGCCAGGTCCCGATCACCTTCAACAACGACGGCACTTGGACCTCCGCGCCATTCAAAGGTCAGTGGGCGGTGGTCGGCGGTAACGTCCAATTCGTCTTCGAGCCGACCCCCTCGGCCGTCTACTCCGGTGTCGTCACCGGCGGTGCGATGGTCGGGATGCAGACCAATTTCAACCTCGGAGTGCAAGGCTGCTGGTATGCGACGACCGGCACGATCCCGGCCGCCCATGCCACGGCGAAGAAGGTGGCGCACGCCGAGCAGCTCGACCTGAGCGGCGCACATAAGAAGAAGTAACCGGCGGTTCAGGCCTGGCCGGACGGCGAAGGCCACTGGCCTTCACCGTCCGCGATTCGTTCCAGGAGACTGCTTGGAGCCTGGCATGGTGGCTTGTCCTCCCTGCCGGGTAGGCGTCGGTCGGGGCTGTCTTCCCCGGCCGGCGCTGCTGGTTGAGAATTGGGGCGGCACGACGCCGCCCCGCCGTACCTACCTGTTCTGAGCCTCGATCACCTCCGCGGCGGGCGGCACGCAGAAAGCCGCGACGAGCTGGCGCAAGTCCGCCGTTGCGGCCGTCGCAGCGCAGCTCGGCCGGGAGCGGAGAATGAGCGCCGCCGCGACCGCCAAGCGGCGTCCCCTTTCGCCCCCCATTCGCCCCTGGCGAGGCTGCGCCCGCCGGCCATCTCGGGCCGATCGGCATAAGTGACGTGGAATGTGACGCTTACGTGGTGCGCCCTCCTCCGGGCAGCGGATGAGAAGAAGCCCATCGTCCTGTCCCAGCCCGGCAGCCATGGCCAGCTGGCCGAAGTCCTTGTCTTCTGTAAGCAGGATTCGGTGCTCGCGCCGAGCCCGAGCGAAGACCTCCTGGTCGGGCGCACCCCTACTCTCTTCCAGGATCGCTGCAACGTCGCGGCCCGATGCTCTTAGTGCCTTAACGACCCGATAGTCGCAGCTCTCGTCGGCGAGGAAACGCAAGGAGCCGCCGGCGGTCAGTCCGAATGAGCGGCGGTCTCTACGATCTCCTCGTAGGCGATCGTGTCTGCCGCAAAGGCGACCGCAGCGCGGATGTCGTCTCGGGTCAGGTACGGCGGCCGCGGGTGTCGGGTTGCCTTCTAATCCGGAGCGGTACAGCTGCTTCAGTCTCGGTG
>DATNKH010000488.1:0-16172 GCA_035603475.1 Thermoanaerobaculia bacterium | reverse complement strand
GGCTCTCGCCGCCCAGCTGGCCCTGGCGCGCCGCATCGACGCGACGCTCGGCGAGAGCCACCAGGCCATCCAGCAGCTGCGCGACCTCGCCGCCCGGCTCGCGCAGCTCGCGGCGCAGCTGGGCGCCGGCGACCGCGATCTCGCCACCGCGGTGACCGCCTTGCAGCGGAGGCTGGACGAGCTGATCGGGCGCGAGCGCGACTTCGCGGAGGCGCCCGAGCTGGAGCCAAGTCTCACGGTCGTCCACGGCGGCCTCGCCGCCCTCGCCGTCAGCGTCGGCACCGGCGACGCCGCCCCCACCGCGCAGGCGGCAGCCGCCTTCGCCGCCTACCGCGCCCAGCTCGACCGCGTCCTCGCCGCCGGCGCGACCCTGCGCGCGACCGATCTGCCCGCCCTGAACCGGCGCCTCGCCGCCCGGGGCCTGGGCACGATCGAGCCGCCGCCTTGACCCAATACGGAGGCTTGACCTCGTGCGAAGAAGAGGTCACAATGACCACATGGGGTCATCACTATACCGTCCGCTCGCCGTCGGCTGCAGGGAGCTGAAGACCCGGTTGGGAGCCTATATGCGGCAGGTCAAGGCAGGTGCGACGCTCATCGTGACGGAGCGAGGACGGCCGATCGCCGAGGTGCGCCCGGTCGCGGCCGGCGCCGGCCTGGAGGAGCGGCTCTACCAGCTGGCTGCCCGGGGACTCGTGAGCCGTGAGGTCCGCGAATCGGCTCCGCTCTCGCATTTCCGCCCGATCACGACGGCGTCGTCCGTCTCGCAGGCGCTGGTCGAGGAGCGCGACGATCGCTTCTGAGATGGCTCCTGCGGCCCCGGAGCTTCGTTACTTCGATGCCAGCGCGCTGGTCAAGCGCTACGTGGCTGAACCAGAAGCGCGTCGCGTTCGCGACCTGCTGAGCGGCGGCATCGCGGCAACCTCGCGACTGTCCGAGGTGGAGGTGGCGTCGGCGCTCTCCCGGCGCTGCCGTGAGGGCGCCTTCCCTCCCGGGGAGCGCGATCGGGCGCTGGCAGCCCTGCATCGTGACTTCGCGACGTTCTTCGTCGTCGAGCTCAGTCCCGAGGTCGTCGTGCGTGCCGTCGCGCTGCTGTCTCGTCTTGCCCTGCGCGCCGCGGATGGCATTCAGCTGGCCTCCTGCCTGGAGCTGCGCGATGGCCTCGGAGAGCCGTGCATGTTCGTCTGCACCGACGACCGATTGATCGCCGCGGCCCGCCAGGAAGGTCTCGCGACGACGCCGTGAGCAGGAGCCTCGTGCTTCTTACGGCTTCGGGGCACCGAGGAGGCGATGAGCATCGAACGGTTCGTCATCCCTTACTCCGACGCGGCGGTGGCGGACCTGCGCGCGCGGCTGCAACGCACGCGGTGGCCGGATGCGATCGCGGATGCGGGCTGGCGATACGGCGCCGATCTCGAGTACCTGCGGGAGCTCTGCCGCTACTGGGCCGATGAATTCGATTGGCGGGCCCAGGTCGCGCGCCTGGCCGCTTTCGATCACTTGCGTTTCCAGGACGGCGAGACCGGCATCCACTTCATCCACGCGCGCGGCACGGGCCCGGCGCCCATGCCGCTGGTCATCACGCACGGCTGGCCCGGCTCGTTCCTGGAGATGCTCGACGTCATCCCGCTGCTCGCCGACCCGGCTGGTTGCGGCCAGGACCCGGCGGACTCGTTCGACGTGATCGTCCCCTCCCTCCCCGGCTACGGCTTCTCCGATCGTCCGCCCCGGCCCGGGATGAATCTCTTCCGCGTCGCCGAGATCTGGGTGCGGCTGATGAGGGCGCTGGGATACGAGCGCTTCGCGGCACAAGGAGGCGACTTCGGCGCCGGCGTGAGCACGATCCTGGGCCTCCGCCATCCCGAGAACGTCCTCGGCATCCACCTCAACTACATCCCTGGCTCCTACCGGCCCCATGTCCGCTCGCCCGCGGATCTCTCCCCGGCGGAGCGCCAATTCCTCGACGACGACGCGCGCTGGCTCGACGAGCACGGCGCCTACCACCACGTCCAACGCCGCGAGCCGCAGACCCTGGCCTACGGCCTGAACGACTCTCCCGCGGCCCTCGCGGCCTGGCTGCTGACGAAGTTCCGCGACTGGGCCGACTGCGGCGGCGACCTGGCGCGCCGCTTCACCAGGGACGAGCTGCTCGCCCACGTCACCCTCTACTGGATGACCGAGACCATCCACTCGTCCTGCCGGCTCTACTACGAGGTGAGGCTCTCCCCGCTCCACTTCCGCCACGGGGACTACGTCGGCGTGCCCTGCGGCATCGCGCATTTCGCGCGCGAGGCGCCCTTCCCTCCGCGGGAATGGATCGAGCGCGGCTACGACGTCCGGCATTGGACGGACTTCCCACGCGGGGGCCACTTCGCCGCATGGGAAGAGCCCGAGCTGCTGGCCGGGGACATCCGAAGCTTCTTCCGGCCTCTCCGCCGGCGCGCCGCCGCGAGCTGAAGGAGGAGCGGCAGCCTGCCCGGGCTAGAGCGGCGGCCCTTTCGCCAGGCCGGCGGCAGTCATCCTGCCTTCCTCGACCAGGCGCGCGAAGATCCGGCGGTTCGCCTCGGTCCAATGGCTCTTCGGCTTGCGCGGCGTGAACTTCTGCGCGTACCGGTCGTCGTCCAGGCGCCGCACGAGAGTATCGATCCAGCCGAAGCAGAGGGCCTCGTCCACCGCGTCCTGGTAGGAGACGGCGGTCTTGCCGGTGTGCTTCTTCCAGAACACCAGCCAGATCCCGGTCTCGCGGCCGTGGTGCTCGGCGAGCCAGGCGCGCCACTCCCGGCTCGACGTGACCTCCAGCGTCTGCAAAGGCTCCGCGCTCGTCACGCTCGCCCCCCCGCCGCCTGCCGGTGACCCCGAAGCGCGGTAGTGGGTCCTGCCGTCAGGGCACGTCATAGAGATCGGTCTTTTCCCCTTTCAGGTACTTGTCGAACCAGCGCACGATGTGCTGCAGGCGCTCGACCCGGTGCCAGGGATGTCCCGAGCGGGAGAGCTCGTGGCTCTCGCCCGGGAAGCGCACCATGACCACCGGCCGGTGCAGGTATTTGAGGGCGCGGAACATCGTCTCGCCGCCGGCGGCCGGCGGGGTGCGGTAGTCGGCCTCGCCCTCGATCAGCATCAGCGGCGTCTTGACGTTCTTGATGAAAGTGATCGGCGAGCGCGCCGTGAAGTCCTGCGGCTCCTCGAACGGCGCGCCGCGGAACCAGCGCGGCGTGAACAGGGTGAAGTCGGCCGTGTACCACCAGCCCGCCCAGTCCGCGATCGAGCGCTGCGACACCGCGGCGGCGAAGCGATCGGTCTGGGTGATCGTCCAGTTGGTGAGCAGTCCGCCGCCGCTGCCGCCGGTGACGCCCAGGCGCTTGGGATCGACGTCGCCGCGGCGCACCAGCTCGTCGACGCCGGCCATCAGGTCCTTGAAATCGTCTCCCGGGTAGCGGTACTGGATGACGTTGCCGAACTCCTGGCCGTAGGCGGTGCTGCCGCGCGGGTTGGGATAGATCACGACATAACCCTTGGCCGCCATCCACTGCGTCTCGTGGAAGAAGGTGTAGCCGTAGGCGCCGTGCGGGCCGCCGTGAATGTCGAGGATCATCGGATACGGCTTGCCGGCCGGGTAGCCGGGCGGCCGCTGCACCCAGGCCTCGATCTCCCTGCCGTCGAAGCTGCGGTAGGTGATCACCTGCGGCGGCGTCAGGATCAGCCGCGCGAAGAGAGCGTCGTTGAAGTGCGTCAGCTGGCGGAGCGGCGGCGCGGCGGCCCTGGCGCTGACGGTGCCGGCGGTGCCGGCTTCCCCGGTTCCGGCGCCGGTTCCGGCCGCTCCGGCCGCTGCCGCCGCCGCCGGCAGATCGAGCGCGAACAGGTCGCCGATCGCGGTCGGCGTCGAGATCACCAGCGCCAGGCGCGAGCCGTCCGGGGCAGCCGAGTACGACATCACCTCGTGATCGCCGGCGGTGACCTGCCGCGACCGGCCGTCCTGGATCTCGAAGCGGCGCAGCTCGACCCGCCCGCGCTCCTCGGCGGGCACGATGAGCGAGCTGCCGTCGGCGCTCCAGGCCGGCACGTCGCGGCCGGCGCCGCGCGGCGGATGCTGGTCGCCGAGGAGATGAGCGCCGATGTCGAAATCGAAGGCGGCGGTGAGGTTGCGCGGCTCGCCGCCGGGCGCCGACGCCACGACCCAGAGATCCGGCTGGTCGTAGGAACGCGTCGGCTTGGCGACGCTGGCGCCGATGAAGGCGATCTGGCGGCCATCCGGGCTCACCGCCAGGCTCGCGATGCCGCCGGTGAAGCTCGCCACCTTCACCAGCTCGCCGCCCGCGGCCGGGACCGCATAGATCGACTCCGCCGCGTCCTGGTAGTAGGGCTCCTTGACGCGGTCGGAAATGAGATAGATGTGCGAGCCGTCCGGCGCCCAGGCCGGCCCCTGCTCGGCGAGCTCGCCGCGGGTGAGCTGGTGCGGCGGGGGTGCGGCGGCGCCGCCCTCCGGCACCTCGACCGTCCAGAGGTGGTCCGGGTGGGAGGGATCGAGGTAGCCGGCGCCATTGAACCGGTAGACCGCGCGGCTGATGACCCGCACGTCGCTCTGGTGCTCGGGAAGCGGGTCGTCGTGCTCCGCCGCGGGCGTGCCGGCTGGCGTCGCCCCGAGACCGGCAGCGGCGTCGCCGTTCGCCCCGACAACTCCAGCAGCTCCGGCTCCGAGTCCCGCGCCTCCTGGTCCGAAGCCGGCGGCGCCCCCTCCCGGCGGGGCCGGCGGGACAGCTTGCGGTTCCGCGGCCTCCTTGCCCCGGGCGCCGGGCTTGGCGAGGTCCGCGGCGCTGGTCTCGCTCAGGAATGCCAACGTCCTGCCGTCCGGCGACCAGGCCGGCGACTTGGCGCCTCCCGGCAGATCCGTGAGCTGCCGTGCCTCGCCACCGTCGAGCGGCAGCACGAACAGCTGGTCCCCCTTGCCGGCATGGCGGACGAACGCCAGCCGGCGGCCGTCCGGCGACCAGCGCGGGGCCGAGTCGCGCGGGCCGGCGGTGAGCGGCCGCGGTCCCGCGCCGGCTCCGGCGCCGGCGGCGCCGGCGCCGGCCTCCGTCGTGGCATCGGCATCGACGATCCACAGCGCCGTCTCATAGCCGTCGTGCTTGGCGTCCACGGTCACCCGCACGAAGGCGATGTGCCTGCCGTCGCGCGAGATCTGCGGGTCGGCGACCCAGACGAACCGGAAGAGATCCGTCTCGGCGATGGGCCGACGCGCCGGCTCGGCCGCTCTGCCCGCCGCCCCGGCGACGACCGCCGGCACCACCAACCCGGCCAGCAGCGCGAGCCGCGCCCACCGCGCCCACCAGCCGCCACACGGAACCCCGGCGCTGCCGGTACCGGCTGCGGTTCGGGCGGGCGAGAGAGCGTCCTGCCGGCGGCGGATCGTGCGCATGGTCATCCCTCCATCGGAGATCGGGTGAGATCGGGGGCGATCGGGGGAGCGGGACCTTGGAGTGGACGCGATCTTAGCCCTTGAGGCCGATCTCGGTCAGCCGCCTCGCCAGCAGCTCGCCGGCGGTGACCGGCGGGAAGCGGCGGGGCCGCTCGGCCGAGACGAAGCGTTCGAGGACGGCGAGATCGCAGGCCGCATAGGGATGCACGAAGAACGGCATCGAGTAGCGGTCGCGGTTGGCGCTCGGCGGCGGGTTGGCGACGCGATGGGTGGTCGCCGGCACCACCTCGTTGGTGACGCGCGAGAGCATGTCGCCGGCGTCGGCCACGATCTGGCCGGGCCGCGCCTCGACCGGCAGCCAGGCGCCGTCGCGGCGCAGCAGCTCGAGCCCCGAGTCGGTCGCCTCGCAGAGCAGGGTGACGAGATTGATGTCCTCGTGCGGCGCCGCCCGCAGCGCCGGCGCCAGCGCAGCCGGCGGCCCGTCCTGCCCGGCCGCCTCCGGAATCGCCGGCATCGCCGGCGCCGTCTGCGGCACCGGCGGCATCGGCGGCACCGGCGGATAGTGCAGGATGCGCAGCACGCTGTTGCCGCCGCGCATCATCGCCGCGAAGGCGTCCTCGGGCAGCGCGAAGTGCTCGGCGAGCGCCATCAGCAGCAGCTCGGCCACCCGCTCGAGCTCGTGGTACAGGGCGAGAGTCGGCTGGCGGAGCTCGGGCACCTCGCGCGGCCAGACGTTCGGCGGATACTCGTGTGCCAGCGGATGATCGGGCGGCAGCTCCTGGCCGACGTGCCAGAACTCCTTGAGGTCCGGCGTCGGGTTGTCTCGCGCATGCTCGACCCCGAGCGGCGTGTAACCGCGGGCGCCGCCCTCGACCCCCGCATACCGGCGCTTCGCCGCCTCGTCGAGCGCGAAGAAGCGCTGCCAGAGCGCGTAGACGTCGCGGACCAGGACCCCGTCGACCTGGTGGCCCTCGACGACGACGAAGCCGATGTCCACCAGCGCGCCGCCGAGCGTTGCGATCCCGCGCGACCGCAGCGAGGTGTCGCAGGAGGTGTAGTCCGAGAGGTCGAAAGTGGGCACCGCCGCTGGCAAGCGCATCGCGACGCATGCTATCAGCCGCGCCGCGCCGCTGGACCGGCGATGCGCTCTCCGGGGCTGCGAGACGACCGACCGACTGCCCTGCCGCCGGTGTGCCCTGTGGTACCTTTCGCGGCCAATGGAGCGGTTACATGAAAGTCTGTCTGCGGAACGTGCAGAAGCACCTCTCCCTGGCACCATCTGCGAATGCCTAGAGCAGGCACCGGCCTAGTGGCCGGCGATTCGCCCCCGGCGCGGCCACCGGGCACGATGGCCAGCCTGGCGGCGGCGATGCGCTCGTGGCGCACGGCTTCGGTCGTGCTGCTGTCCTTCTCGTCAGGCCTGCCGCTGGGCCTGGTGTGGATCGCCATCCCCGACTGGATGCGCAAGATCGGCGTGGACATCCGCGTCGTCGGTCTGATCACCCTGGCGCAGGCCCCCTGGACCTTCAAGTTCCTCTGGTCGCCGCTGATGGACCGCTACACGCCGCCCTTCTTCGGCAGGCGGCGCGGCTGGGCGGCCCTGGCGCAGGTCGCTCTCTGCATCCTCACCCTGGGGCTCGCCGGCGTCGGCAATCACCCGGATACCCCCTGGGTGGTCGCCGCGCTGGCGCTCGCCATCGCCTTCGCCTCGGCCAGCCAGGACATCGCCCTCGACGCCTACGCCGTCGACGTCCTGCGGCCGGACGAGCAGGCCGTGGCCGGCGGCGCGCGCACCGCCATCTACCGCGTCGGCATGGTGGTGGCCGGCGGCGTCGGCATCACCCTGGCCGGCCGCTTCGGGTGGCCGATGGTCAACTGCATGCTCGCCCTCCTCTACCTGCCGATGCTGGCGGTGACCTGGAAGGCGCCCGAGCCCCCCGGCCTGCCGCCGCCGCCGCGCACCCTGCGCGATGCCGTCTGGCTGCCGTTCGTCGGCTTCCTGGCCCGCCGGCGGGCGCTCGAGATCCTCGCTTTCGTGATCCTCTACCGCTTGACCGACAACCTCGCGCAGTCCCTGCAGCGCCCCTTCCTGGTCGAGATGGGCTACAGCGACTTCGACCGCGGCTTCGCGCTCTCCACCATCGGCTTGGCGGGCACCCTGACCGGCGTCTTCCTGGGCGGCGCCGCCACCTCGCCGCTCGGGCTGGGCCGCTCCCTCTGGATCTTCGGCGCGCTGCAGGCCTTCTCGAACGCGGGCTACGTGGTGCTGGCCAACCTGGGCCATGCCGATCGGCCGGTGATGTACGCCGCCATCGGCTTCGAGACCCTGGCCGCCGGCCTGGGCATGGGAGCCCTCTCCGTCCTCCTCCTCCGCATGACCCAGAAGCGCTTCTCTGCCACCCAGTACGCCCTCTTCTCCAGCCTCTTCGGCCTGCCGCGCCTCGTGGCCGGCCCGATCTGCGGCTTCCTCGTGGACGCGGTCGGCTGGACCCGCTTCTTCTGGTTCGCCATCCTCGCCGGTCTGCCCGCCCTCCTCCTGCTCATCCGCTTCGCTCCCTGGGGAGCCCGCGAGCCCGCCTTCGAGGTCGAGATCGCCCCCTCCAGGGACCAGCCCCTCGAGCCCAGCCAGCTCGCCGCCCGCGCCGCCGCCGGAGCCCTGGCAGGCGGCCTCTTCGCCGCCCTCGTCACCACCCTCCTCGCGGCCCTCAAGGCAATGCGCGCCGTCCCCGGCCACCCGCCCCGGGCCTTCGATCTCGTGACGCCACTGCGGGCGCTTGCCAGCCCCGGAGGGGTGAGCGGCTGGCTGACCCTTCTCGGCATCGTCACCGTCGCGTTGGTCTGCGGCCTGCTGGCCGCCGCGGTCGCCGCCGCGCGTCACGGCGCCGGGCGGGAGCTGGCGACCGACTCGGCGGACGCAGCTGGGATCTTGCGGCCACCGTAAGCACTAGTTCCTCAGCGCTCCGTAGCTGCGGCGCAGCCGGTCGCCCCTGCCCTTCCGGTTGACGGCATGCTTGGTTCTCGCCCCAGGCCCGCGGGCCGGATTGGCAGTAGACGGTAGATGCGGTCGGGCTCCGAAGCGAAGACGGGCGCCACGCAGCCCCTGAATTCCCGCTCCCACTGACGCATTATCGCCTCTCGTCCACCGATCCCTCCCATCCGCCCTGCCGCTTGGTCGGTATGGACGATGATGTGGGTGACGCCTACTCCGTAGAGCAGGGCGAGGCCGCCCAGGTCGGGAAGCGCTGCCAGGTGTCTCGCCAGGTTCCGGTGGAACGGCGGGATGAAGCTGCTGTAACCGTTGGCGATGGGTCTCCAGTGCCGCGAGGAGTAGTACATCGGCTCCACTTCTCGCCAGTTCTGGCGCATGGGTACCTCAGCGAGGGCTCGCACTTCCGAATGAGCCGCTACCCAGTCGTAGACCTCGGGGAAGTCGCGCTCGCGCAGCACCTCCACCCAGCGCAGGGGCCGCGGTGCGAGCTCGAGCAGTAGCAGCACGAGGGCGCCACCGCTGGCGGCCTCGCGCCACCAGGTGCCCTCGACTGCCTTGCGAAAGCGGTCGAGGCCGTGCGCGGCGAAAAAGGCAACGACGAACGAAAACAGGAGGCCAAAACGAGCGGGTACGCGCATGCTTGACATACCCGGCAGGACCCGCATCAGAGCAAGGTAGACGAGAGAGTGGGAGAGCAGGAAGCAAACGATTCCTGAAAACGCAACGGCGCGTTCCCAGGGATCGACCTCTCCCCAGCGCGATGGCCCGGCCCTCCAACGACCGTGCAGCCAGATCCACAGCCCCAGCGTCGCGAGAAAACACACGCCGAGTCCCGTCAACGTCGGGGCCCGAGCCCATGGCACCCGGTCGGTGAGCCAGGTGGTCTGCTCCAAACCGAGAGTGAAGAGATCGCCGAGGAGGTAGAGAGCCACCGCCACGGCCAGCAGCGCAGTCAGTACGATGCGCCTCCAGGCAACCGGTGGCTGGATAGGCCGCGCTCGATGGCGACGCCAGAACTCCCGGAACCCAACGACCAAGAAGATCGTGGGGAGAAAGCCGGCGAACAGTGAGTTTTCGTGGCGCAAGAACGGCTGCGCGAGTGCTAAACGCCGCCAGGAAGCGCGCGAATGGAGAGAATACCAGTTCTCAAGTGAAGGGCTGAGGTAGCTGGTGAACGCGGCGCTGTTGCGAACCACCTCATCCTCGTCGTCGTGAGTCAAGTGAAGCTCGCGCGCCCTGTCCACGTACGGCAGGAAGATCGCCGCGGTTAGTGCCATTGCCACGACCACCGTGGGGACAAGCACGCGCAGAGACGATGGCGAGAAGAGCCTCTTGCCCTCGTCGACCCAGCGACTGACCAGGATGGCAACCAGAGGGAAATGAATCATGTAAGCGAGGTAGCAGCCGCCGAGCATGTGCAGGCTGTAGAACCCCAAGAAGACAAGCGCCGTCTTCAACGTGCGCTCGACCAGCAAGCTGTGGAACGACCACAGGACGAGTGGTATCCACTGCGCGATGAGCAGCATCAAATGATTGGTATTGGTGAAGCGCAGCGGCGAGAAGGCGAAGATCGCGCCGCCCGCCAGCGCGGCCACGAACGAACAGCCACTCCGCTCAAGAACCCACCAGGTGCTGAGACCGCTGAGCACGAAGGATGAGAAGAAGAGCAGGTTATAGCCCGTGATCGGGTTGTCGAGGAAGACGATTGAGAGTGCTGGCCCGATCATGTGATCTGACAGCGCGAGCGCGCCGCGCTGAGGAAAGAAGAAGGGCGCGTCCCAAAGGTTGGGGAAACCTATCCGTGCTTGGTGCACTACCCATTTCAGGACGTAGACCGTGAACAGCGGATCGCCGGGATCCCCAGGCACGTTGTCGCTGTAGGTTTCCCAGATCGGTCGCAGATACGCGAGAGCAACGGCAACGTACGCGGCGAGGGCGATGAGAACGCGAAGATAGGCGCGCAACGGCTCCCGGCGATCTGCGTGCCCAACCGCCGTCTCTAACTTCTCGACGTACGCGTCAAATCGCTTCGCCTCGGGCAACTCCTGCTCGGGCATGCCCAAGACTGCCATGACCGCTTGCCCCTTGGCAACAGTTTGTGACGCACCGGCGGGCCTTCCCCGCCTACATGTCGTTGACGCCGATCTTCGCCGGCACGAACCAGGTCACCGCGCGCGCGGTCTTCTGCACCTCGCCCTCCACCCCCAGGACGAGCGCGAACAGCGCCATGCGGACCGGGATGCCGTTGTCGGTCTGGCGGAAGATCGCCAGCGCGGGGTTCTGGTTGAGGTCGTCGGCGAGCTCGTGCGCTCCCGGCCGGCTGTCGCGCGGCAGGGGGTGCATGAGCACCGCGCCCGGCTTGCAATGCCGCTCGTAGAAATGCTGATCGATCGAGAAGTAGCCCCGGTACTTCTCCACTTCCTCGGCGTCGGTGAAGCGCTCCTGCTGCACCCGCGTCGAGTAGATGACGTCGGCGCGCGCGACGCCCGCGGCCAGGTCGCTGGTCTGGCGGACGGCATGCCCGCGGCTCCTCACCCGCTCGACGATCGCCTCCGGCATCTGCAGGGCGTCCGGCGCGACGAAGACGAAGCGGATGTGCTCGAACAGTGACAACAGCCTCGCCAGGGAGTGCACCGTGCGCCCGAACTTCAGGTCGCCGACCATCGCGATCTCGAAGCCGTCGATCTCGCCCAGGGAGCGTCCCAGCTCCTTCTGGATCGTGTAGAGGTCCAGCATCGCCTGGGTCGGATGCTCGCCGGGCCCGTCGCCGCCGCTGATGACCGGGACGTGCGTGGCGGCCGCGAACTCCGCCACCGATCCCTCGACCGGATGCCGCACCACCAGCACGTCCGCGTAGCCGCTCACCACGCGGCTGGTGTCATAGATGGACTCGCCCTTCGCCATCGACGAGAACTGGAAGCCGGTGGTGTCGCGCACCGCACCGCCGAGGCGATTGAACGCGGCGCCGAAGCTCACGCGGGAGCGCGTGCTGGGCTCGAAGAAGAAGTTCCCCAGCACGGCGCCCTCGAGCACCCGCGTCAGCTTCCTGCGCTGCGCGAACGGCTCCATCGCCGCCGCCAGCCCGAACAAGGTCCGGATGTCCTGGCGATCGAACTGGTCCACCGACAGGATGTGCGCGCCCCTGAAGTTGTGCATGTCGCCTACTCCTCGCGCAGCACGGCCAGCGGATCCACGCGGGCGGCGCGGCGGGCGGGCAGCCAGGTGGCCGCCAGGGCGACCAGCGCGAGGATGATGACGCTGGCCAGCAGGGTCAACGGGTCCTGGGGCCCGACGCCGTAGAGCAGGCCGCCCAGGAACCGGGTGAGGCCCAGCGCGGCGAAGCTGCCGATCGCGAGCCCGGCCGCGACCGGTCCCATGCCCTGCGAGACGACGCGACGCAGCAGCTGGCCCGGCCGCGCGCCGAGGGCCATCCGCAAACCGATCTCGCGGCTCCTGGCACCGACGCGGAAGCGGACGACGCCGTAGACTCCCACCGCGGCCAGGGTCAGCGCCAGCGCGGAGCAGAGGAGGAGGAAGAAGGCCGTGAAGCGCTGCTTGGCCATCGCCCCCGCCACCACCTCGTCCAGCGGGCGCACCGCCGAGACCGGCAGCCGCGGATCGATGGCATGGATCGCGGCCCGCACCGGAGCGGCCCAGGCCGCGGGATCGCCGGCGGTCCTCACCACCAGCGTCATCGGGTAGATCGCCGAACCGGTCGCCAGATCGAACTGCGAGCGCGGCACGTACCAGGTCCCTTTGACCGCCGCCGTGAGGCCGTTGTGCCGGACGTCGCCCACCACGCCGACGACCGTGTGCCATCGCGGCGTGCTGACACGAATCCGCCGCCCGATCGGGTCCCGGCCCGGCCAGAACCGCTGCGCCAGCGCCTCGCTGACGACCATGACCGGCTGGGCGTCGCGGCGGTCGGCGGCGGTGAACAGTCTGCCCCGCCGCAGCGGGATGCCCATGGCCTCGAAGTAGCCCGGCGTGGCGATCTGCCAGTCCCCCTGCACTTTCTCGCCGGGCGGTGGCGCGAAGCCCTCGACCATCAGGCCCCAGTCCCCCAGCTCGCTGGCCAGCGGCAGCTTGCGGACGGCGCCCGCGCCGGCGACACCCGGCAGCCCCCTGACGCTCTCCAGCATCTCGTCGTACAACCGGATCATGGCCTCCGGCCGCGGGTACCTGGCCCGCGGCGGCGAGACGCCCAGGGTCAGGACGTGCTCGGCGCGGAAGCCCGGGTTCACCCGCGACAGCGACGAGAAGGTCCGCAGCATCAGGTTGGCTCCCATCAGCAGCACCACCGCCAGGGCCACCTCGGCCACGACCATCAGGCTCTGCAACCTGCCGCCGCGCACGCCCGTGCCGCCGGCGGTGCGGCCGCCTTCCTTCAGGCCCGCATGCAGGTCCGGCCGCGAGAACTGCAGCGCCGGCGCCAGGCCGGAGACCAGGGCGGTCGCCAGCGCGACGACGGCGACGAAGGCGACCACGCCGGCGTCCATGCCGATCTCTCCGGCCCGCGGGATCTCCGCCGGCGCGAAGCGCAGGATGGCGCGCACCGCGAGCCAGGACAGGCCCAGGCCGGCAGCACCGCCGACCGCGGCGAGCATGCCGCTCTCGGCCAGCAGCTGCCGCACCAGCCGCCCGGGTGCCGCCCCCAGCGCCATGCGCACGGCCAGCTCCCGGCGCCGCTGCATGCCGCGAACCAGCAGCAGGTTGGCGACGTTGGCGCAGGCGATCAGCAGCACGAAGCCCACCGCGCCGCAGAGCACCAGCAGCGCGATACGCAGCGGCCCCAGGACCTCGTCGACCACCGGGACCACCAGCGGCTGGAAATGCAAGGTGGGCGGGTAGAGCCCGGCGGCGGTCAGCCCACCGGCCAGGCCGCGCAGCCTGGTCCGCGCCCGCGCGGCGCTGACGCCGGGGCGAAGCCGCCCGACGGCGTAGTAGTTGTGGTTGCCGCCCCCGGGGTGGAAGGTGAACGCCCCACGCAGCGGCTCGTCGAAGGGCTGCCAGAGCGCGGAAGGGGTCTGGGTGTTGTAGTCCAGGGGGAGCTTGAAGCCCGCCGGCATCACGCCCACCACCGTCTCTGGCACGCCGTCGACGTCGATGGCCGCACCGAGGATGCCCCGGTCGCCGCCGAAGCGACGGCGCCAAAGCTCTTCACTCAACAGGACGACGTGTGCCGGCGGGCTGCCGGCTTCCGCGGCGGTGAACGAACGGCCCAGCATCGGCTTGACGCCGAGGACGTCGAAGAGGTTCGCCGAGATCCGGGCGCTGGCGATCTGCTCCGGCTCGCCGCCGCCGGTCAGGTTGACGATGCCCGGATCGAAGAGCGCCAGGCCCGCGAAGCAGCCGGCCTCGTCCCAGGTGCGGTACTCCTCGACCGACACCCAGGTCTTCGGGAAGACCGTCCACCGGCTCCAGACCATGACCAGGCGCTCGGGCTGGGAATAGGGCAACGGCCGCAGCAGCAGCGCGCGCAGCACGCTGAACACCGCGCCGTTGGCGCCAATGCCGAGCGCCAGCGTCAGCATCGCGGCGGCGGCGAAGCCCGGGTTCTTGGCGAGGGTCCGGACGGCGTAGCGCAGGTCTCCGGCGATGTCCTTCATGGCGTCCCTCCTCGGTCGTACCGCCATGTTATCTTGGACCGGACTCCCGCGAAGGAGCGGCGCCCATGGAGATCGCCACCCACCGCACCCCGGTCCCGCCGCCGCACACTCGGCCCTCCCAGGCCCCCGGGGCGGCGCCTGCCGGCACGCCCGCGCACGGCGAAGGCGCCGGCGCGTTCCCGCCGACGCCGCGCGCGGAGATGGACCGCGCGGTGGCCGAGCTGCAGGCGCGCCGGGCGGCCTGGCCGGCGGTCGGCCCGGGCGAGCGCCGCGCCCTGCTCGGCCGGCTGCGCCGCGACTTCCTGGCGGTCTCCGAGCGCTGGGCGGCGGCGTCGGCCGCGGCCTTCGGGCTGCCCGACACCGGCGAGACCTCGCTCACCGGCCCCTACTTCGTGCTGCGCGACCTGCGGCTGCTGGACAAGGCGCTGGCCGGGATCGAGTCCGGCGGCGCGCCGCGGATCCCCGGCCCGGTGCGGCAGCGCGCCGGCGGGCAGACGGTCGCCAGGGTCTTCCCCCAGGACCTCTACGACCGGCTGTTCTACGGCGGCGTCACCGCCGACGTGTGGATGGAACCGACCGTCACGCCAGCGGACCTCGCCGCCACCCAGGCGGTGGCCTACCGGCGCCAGGACGTCGGCGGCGTCGCCCTCGTCCTGGGCGCCGGCAACGTCTCGTCGATCGGTCCCATGGACGCCCTCTACAAGCTGTTCGTCGAGAACCGGGTGGTGCTGTACAAGGCCCATCCGGTCAACGCCTACCTCGGCCCGCTGCTGCTCGAGGGGTTCCGCGCCCTCGCGGAGGGCGGCTTCTTCCGCCTGGTCTATGGCGGCGCCGAGGAGGGCGCCTACCTCTGCTCCCACCCGGGAGTGGACGAGATCCACATCACCGGCTCCGACAAGACCTACGAGGCGATCGTCTTCGGCCCCGGCGAGGAAGGCCGCCGGCGGCGGGAGCGCAAAGCCCCGTTGCTCGCCAAGCCGATCTCGGCCGAGCTCGGCAACGTCAGCCCGGTGATCGTGGTCCCGGCCCCGCCGGCTGCCGGCGCCGGCGGCGGCGGTGGCGCCATGGGCAGCTACCGCGACGCCGACCTCGCCTACCACGCCGAGAACCTGGTGACCATGGTGACGAACAACGCCGGGTTCAACTGCAACGCCACCCGCGTCGTCATCCAGCACGCCGCGTCCCCCGACCGCGAGCGCCTGCTCGACGCCTTGCGCGCGCGCCTCGCCCGGGTGCCGCCGCGGCGCGCCTACTACCCGGGGGCCGCCGACCGCTACCGTGCTTTCGTCGCCGCCCATCCCGAGGCGGAGCGCTTCGGCGAGGCGGCCGGCAAGGACGGCGAGGCCGGCGAGCCCGGCGAGCCCGGCGGCCCCGGAGAGCGGCTGCCCTGGACCCTGATCCCGCATCTCGATCCCGGCGCCCGCGGCGACATCTGCTACACGACCGAGGCGTTCTGCGGCCTGTTCGCCGAGACCGCGATCGCCGCCGGCGGCATCCCCGAGTACCTGGAGCGCGCGGTCGCCTTCGCCAACGACTCGCTCTGGGGGACGCTCAACGCCACCCTGATCGTGCCGCCGGCCGCCCTCGTCGACCCGGCGGTCGCGGCGGCGGTCGAGCGCGCCATTGCCGATCTCCGCTACGGCACCGTGTCGGTCAACCACTGGGCCGCCATCGGCTACGGCCTGGTCGTCACCCCCTGGGGCGCCTATCCCGGCCACACCGCGCAGGACATCCAGTCGGGCACCGGCGTCGTCCACAACACCCTGATGTTCTCGCGCGTCCAGAAGAGCGTCGTCCGCGCCCCGTTCCACGCCCGCCCGAAGCCGGCCTGGTTCGCCAACCATCGCACCGCCAGCCGCCTCACCCCGCGGCTGGTACGCTTCGAAGCCGACCCCTCGCCCGCCAAGCTGCCTGGAATCTTCAGCCTGGCACTGCGGGGGTAGGGCCCGGCGCGGCGGCAATCCAGAGCGGCGGCTCCGGCGGCAGGCCGGCGGCGCGGGCGGCGGCCGGGTCGATCTCGGGATTCCTCAGCACCGCCGGCGGCACGTACGTCTTGTCGGCGACGGCGGATTCCGGGTCCCGGCGGTCGCGCCACCGCAGCCAATCGATCTCCCAGCCGTAGTCGACCGGCCCACCCCACCAGTCGGGCAGCGTCGCGTGG
>DATNKH010000487.1:0-2265 GCA_035603475.1 Thermoanaerobaculia bacterium | reverse complement strand
CGTTGCACGCCGCCTTGACCTGGGCGAGGTCGCCGAAGCGGCGGCGGGCGGCCGCCATGGCCGCCGCGGGCGCCAGGCCGCGGGCGGCGTATTCGCGGGCCCGCATCTCGAGGTGGAAGGCGAGCTCGTCGGCGATCTCCTCGTCGAGCCGCGGCTTCCAGAGCAGCGAGCGGAGACGGCGAACCGATCCGGCGGCGTGGGCCATCGCGGCAGCTTACGTGGCGGGCAGCAGCACCTTGGCCACGGCGGCGGTGAAGCTCTCCCACTGCGCCGTCTCGGCCGCGAGCTGCGAGTGGCCTGCCGGCGTCAAGCGGTAGAACTTCGCCTTGCGGTTGAGCTCCGAGATGCCCCACTCGGCCTCGATCCAACCGCGGCGCTCCATGCGATAGAGAGCCGGATAGAGCGAGCCCTCCTCGATCTGCAGCGCGTCCTCCGTCGCCTCCTCGAGCCAGCGGGCGATGGAGTAGCCATGGCGTGGGCCGCGGCTGAGCGTCTTGAGGATCAGGGCGTCGAGAGTCCCCTGGAGGAGTGGCAAGGGCTGCTTGGACATGTCTTTGGCGTCGCCTCCTTGTTTACAGTTGACAGCCGAAGCATAGTTCAGCTGTGCCTAGATAGTCAAGGCAAATCTTGCAGGCTTGCAGGCTCCGGGGCATCAGGCACGCCGGACCCGGACGCGCTCCAGCCAGCGGGCCTGGAACGCGGCGCCGACCGCCGCCAGCACGACCAGCAGCAGCAGGCGCACGTTGCCGCCGACCCGCAGGTGGACGTTGTCGAGGATCATGCCGGCGCCGGCGATCGCCGAGAACAGGATCAGGGCAAGGTCGAAGAGCGCCAGCGCGAGGAAGGCCGCGACGATGCCGGCCAGCAGCAGGACCAGCTGCTCAGTCGGCCGCAGCGGCGGCAGCTGCCAGCCGAGAAGGTTGGCCACCAGGTACGCGCCGACGAAGAAGCCGGCGAGCGCCACCGCCACCTTCTGCACGACCAGGGCCAGCACCAGGCCGATCAGGCCGGCGAGCACCGCCACCAGGAGGCCGCCGGCGGCCGGCCCATGGTGCCCTCTGCCGAGCACGAAGTACCACCCGGCCATGAAGCCGATCACGCCCACGAAGAGCCAGAACAGGCGCCGCCCGAAGAGCAGCAGCACGATGCCGACCAGCAGCGCCGCGATCGGGGTCGCGGTGGCGGTCCAGGGCTCGAACGGGTGCGCCAGGTGCGGCATCGCATTCCTCCTCGCAAGGTGCAACGGGCCTGAGCCGCGGCCCGTCTGCGGAGTGTACGCCCTCTCGCGGCCGGGTGCACGGTCGTGACCGGGAGCGCGTGACGACCGGGAGCTACCGGGAGCGCGGTAGTGGGGTACTGGCTGCGTTGAAAGATCCTGCAGCATCCCCCAAGGTCCAAGGTCGAAGGCGCTCGCCGAAGCCCACCAACTCCTCCCGCATCTCGTTGTAGTATTTTTCCGCGTCCTCCGGCTTACCCGTGATGACCCTGAGCGCCGCGCGGGTCCCGCGGCTGCCGCGAGGCCCTTGGGCGTAACGGTCTCGAAGAGGGGCTTATCATGAGCGATTCACAGGGCGAATTGACGGTGGCAGGGTGCACGAGCTTCAAGGCCGACATCCGGCCGAAGTTCACCGACGAAGACGTCGACCACATGAACGACATGGTGGGCATGGATCTCAACGACTACGAGACAGTGAAAGAAAACGGCGATCTCATCTTGCAGCGGTTGCTTGACCCGGACAGCCCCATGCCGCCGCCGCCTCGCGGACCATGGCCCAAGGAATGGATCGACTGTTACCGGCAATGGCTGATAAAGCGGTTGCCCTAGTGTCGACCCATGAGTTCATGTGATCAATAGCATCTCTGCCATGTTGGCCTGGAATGGCCAAGAAGCGCAGAATGGGGCGCCCTGATCAACCAGCGTGGTCAGGGTGGGATGCTGGTGTCCGTGCTCGAAGCGGCTGAGCATCGGCCTGGTGATGTCAGCGGCGTGACCGCCTACCCACCCGAGGCGTAAGATGGTTCTCGGCATGGCCTTCTCCCGGTACTCCTCCCTGTGCTCCCTGAGCGGCGCGCTGCTCGCCGCGGCCCTCGCCTGGCCGCCGGCGGCATGCGCCGCGCCGAGCGGCGTTGCGCGGGCCGGCACGGACCCGGCGCCGCGGGAGCGGGTGCTCGACGTCACCCTGGTCTCACCCGGCACCCCCGCACGCCCCGAGGCGCCGCTGCAGCCCGGCCGGCCGCCGGCGCTCACTCCGGGTGCGGCGGCCC
>DATNKH010000486.1:0-7353 GCA_035603475.1 Thermoanaerobaculia bacterium | reverse complement strand
TGTAGCCTGAACACGCGGCGTCCGGGTAGTGGGTCAGTTGCCTCTGCCTCCCTTTGGGCGAGGCGCCAAAGTCCTCCGTCGCTGCTCCTACGGCGCCTCGCCCAAAGGGCGGCAGAGGCAATGACCCACTACCTGCTTCCGCGAGGGGGCCGCTACCGCTCCACCCAGTAGTTCGGGGACTCCTTGGTGATCACCACGTCGTGGGCATGGCTCTCGCGCAGGCCGGCGGGGGAGATGCGCACGAAGCGCGCCTTGGTGCGCAGCTCCTCGATCGAGGCGCAGCCGGCGAGCCCCATGCCCGACGACAGGCCGCCGGTGAGCTGCGGCAGCATCTGGTGCACCGAGCCCTTGTAGGGCACCATGCCCTCGATGCCCTCGGGGACCAGCTTCGACAGGCTGAGGCCACTGTCGCCGAAGCCGCCGCCGTCGGCGCCGTTCTGGAAGTAGCGCTCGGCGCTGCCCTGGGCCATCGCCGACAGCGAGCCCATGCCGCGGTAGGCCTTGAAGGTGCGCCCCTGGTAGAGGATGGTCTCGCCCGGGCTCTCCTCGGCGCCGGCGAACAACGAGCCGATCATCACCGTGTGGGCGCCGGCGGCGAGCGCCTTGGTGAGGTCGCCGGAGAACTTGATGCCGCCGTCGGCGATGACCGGCACGCCGTGCGGCGCGGCGGCCCGCGCGCAGTCGAGGATGGCGGTGACCTGCGGCACCCCGGCGCCGGTGACCACGCGGGTGGTGCAGATGCTGCCCGGGCCGATGCCGACCTTCACCGCGTCGACGCCGCGCTCGATCAGCGCCAGGGTGCCCTCGGCGGTGGCGACGTTGCCGACCACCAGGCCCACCTCCGGGAAGCGCTCGCGCAGCGTCGCCGCGGCGTCGAGCACGCCGCGGCTGTGGGCGTGCGAGGAGTCGAGCACCAGGATGTCGACCTTGGCGCGGACCAGGGCCGCGGCGCGCTCGAGGTAATCCCCGGAGGCGCCGACCGCGGCGCCGACGCGCAGGCGGCCGAGCTCGTCCTTGCAGGCGTTCGGGTACTGCGCCATCTTCTGGATGTCCTTGACGGTGATCAGCCCCTTGAGGTTGCCCTCGCGGTCGACCACCAGGACCTTCTCGATGCGATGGCGGTGGAGCAGCTGCTTGGCCTGATCGAGGGTGGTCCCTTCCGGCACGGTGACCAGGTCGTCCTTGGTCATCAGCTCGCCGATGCGGCGCCCGAGGTCGTTCTCGAAACGCAGGTCCCGGTTGGTGAGGATGCCGACCAGGTGGCCGTCGGCGTCGGTGACCGGCACGCCCGAGATCTTGTAGCGCGACATCATCGTCAGCGCCTCGCGGATGCTCTGGTCGGGGCGCATGGTCACCGGATCGACAATCATGCCGGCCTCGCTGCGCTTCACCTTGTCGACCTCGTCGGCCTGGGTGTCGATCGGCAGGTTCTTGTGGATGACGCCGACGCCTCCCTCCTGGGCCACGGCGATGGCCAGGCGCGACTCGGTGACGGTGTCCATGGCCGCCGCCAGGATGGGGATGTTCATCGGGATGCCGCGGCAGGCGAAGGTCCGCAGGTCGACCTGGCTGGGGTGCACCTCGGACAGGCCGGGAACGATCGACACGTCGTCGAAGGTCAGCGCCAGGCGCGGCTCGACGAACGGGCCGGGGCTCTCCGGCTTCGCGACGATCTCCGTGTGCGTGTCCGTCTCCGTCTCGGTCTTCCAGGCAGCGATCTCGGTCATGCCGGTCGTCTCCACGCTCAGCCGAAGGTGGCGGCGGCGCCATGGCACTTCTTGTACTTCTTCCCCGAACCGCAGGGGCAGGGGTCGTTGCGCCCGACCTTGGCGTCGCGGTGGACCACCTGCTGCGGCCGGCCCGGAGCGCCGCCCGCGGCCGCATCGCCGGTCTTCGGCGGGGCCGACAGCTCGATCCGGGGCGCCGCCCGCTCCTGGCGCCGCCGCTGCTCGAGCAGCTGCTCCTCCGTCATCGGCTCGTAACGGAAGAGCTTCTGGATCATGTCGTCCTCGACCCGGTCCTTCATCGCCTGGAAGAGCTCGAAGCTCTCACGCTTGTATTCCTGCAGCGGGTCGCGCTGGCCGTAGCCGCGCAGGCCGATGCCCTCCTTCAGGTGGTCGAGGGCGAGCAGGTGGTCCTTCCAGGCGACGTCGACGGCGTGCAGCATGATGGCGCGCTCGAAGGCGCGCATCACCTCGGGGGGGTGGCGCGTCTCGCGATCCGCGTAACGCTCCTCGAGCGTCTGGTTGAGAGTCTCGCGCAGCCCGTCGATGCCGAGCTCGTCGAGATTGATGCCGAGCTCGTTGAGCGAGATGTTGAAGTTCGCCAGGTACTCGGTGCGCAGGCCCGGGAGGTCCCACTCCGACGGGTCCGTCTTCTCCGGGCAGTGGCTCGCGATCAGCGAGCCGACGATGCCGTCGGCCACCTCCATCACGTAGTCGCGTCCCTCGCGCCCCTCGAGGATGTCGCGGCGCAGCTGGTAGATGGCCTCGCGCTGCTTGTTCATCACGTCGTCGTACTCGAGGAGGTGCTTGCGCATCTCGAAGTTGCGCCCCTCCACCTGCTTCTGGGCGCGCTCGATCGACTTGGTGACCAGCGAGTGCTCGATCGGCTCGCCGTCGGTCATGCCCAGGCGGCCCATCAGCCCCTTGATGCGGTCGGAGCCGAAGATCCGCATCAGGTCGTCCTCGAGCGAGAGATAGAAGCGCGAGGAGCCCGGGTCGCCCTGGCGGCCGGAGCGGCCGCGCAGCTGGTTGTCGATGCGCCGCGACTCGTGGCGCTCGGTGCCGAGGATGTGCAGGCCGCCGGCCGCCAGCACCTCCTCGCGCTCCCGGGCCCACATCTCCTGGTAGCGCGCGAGCGCCGCCTGGAACGCCTCGGGCTCCTTCTCGGCGTCGGCCTCGGAGCGGGCCAGCCCCTCGGCGTTGCCGCCGAGCACGATGTCGGTGCCGCGGCCGGCCATGTTGGTGGCGATGGTGACGGCGCCCTTGCGCCCGGCCTGGGCGACGATCGAGGCCTCGCGCTCGTGGTACTTGGCGTTCAGCACGACGTGCGGCACCCGCGGCGGCCGGTTGAGCAGCTTCGACAGCATCTCGCTCTTCTCGATCGACACCGTGCCCACCAGCACCGGCTGCCCGTGCTCGTGGCAGTCGCGGATCTCCTGCACCACGGCGTCCCACTTCTCGTCGGCCGTGCGGTAGACCAGGTCGGAGCGGTCGTCGCGGATCATCGGCTGGTTGGTGGGGATGACGGTGACGTCGAGGTTGTAGATCTGCCCGAACTCGGTGGCCTCGGTGTCGGCGGTGCCGGTCATCCCGGCCAGCTTCTTGTACATCCGGAAGTAGTTCTGGAAGGTGATCGTCGCGAGGGTCTGGTTCTCGCGCTCGATCTTGACCCCTTCCTTGGCCTCGACCGCCTGGTGCAGCCCGTCGGACCAGCGCCGGCCGGGCATCATGCGGCCGGTGAACTCGTCGACGATGACCACCTTGCCGTCCTTGATCAGGTAGTCGACGTCGCGCTGGTAGAGATGATGGGCGCGTAGCGCCTGGTTGACCCCGTGCAGGGTCTCCATGTTGTCCGGGTCGTAGAGGTTGCGCACGCCGAGCAGGCGCTCGACCTTCTCGACCCCCTCGTCGGTCAGGCTGACGGTGTGGCCCTTCTCGTCGACCAGGAAGTCGCCGGTGGTGCTCTTGCGCCCGTCGCCCTCGTCGATCTCCTCGCCGCGGGTCAGGCGCGGCACGATGCGGTCGATGCGGTAGTACTTGTCGACCGACTCCTCGGAGGGGCCGGAGATGATCAGCGGCGTGCGCGCCTCGTCGATGAGGATCGAGTCGACCTCGTCGACGATGCCGTAATGGTGGCCGCGCTGGACCATCGACTCGAGGTCGAATTTCATGTTGTCGCGCAGGTAGTCGAAGCCGAGCTCGTTGTTGGTGCCGTAGGTGACGTCGGCGCGGTAGGCGGTCTGGCGTTCCGCGTCGCTCAGGTCGTGCTGGATGACGCCCACGGACAGCCCGAGGAAGCGGTAGATGCGGCCCATCCAGTCGGCGTCGCGGCGGGCGAGGTAGTCGTTGACGGTGACGACGTGGACGCCCTTGCCGGACAGGGCGTTCAGGTAGACCGGCAGGGTGGCCATCAGGGTCTTGCCCTCGCCGGTCTTCATCTCGGAGATGCGGCCGCGATGCAGGATGATGCCGCCCATCAGCTGGACGTCGAAAGGGCGCATGTGGAGGGTGCGCCAGGCGGCCTCGCGGGCCACGGCGAAGGCCGGGACGAGGAGGTCGTCGAGGGTCTCGTCGGCTGCGAGCCGCCGCTTGAGCTCCTCGGTCTTGCCGCGCAGCTCGGCGTCGGAGAGGGCCTTGATCTCGGGCTCCAGGTCGTTGATGGCCTGGACCAGCGGCAACATCTTCTTGACGTCGCGCTCGTGCTGGCTGCCGAAGATCTTGGTGAGGACCCGGTTGATCATCTGAGTCTGGACTCTCGCACTGTCTGGGAAGAGGTGGATGGGCGCCCCGGCACCCGTGGTAAGCCGCCGGGCGAAAGAGTCAGCGCCGACGGTGCCAGTACAACGTCAAGTCTAGCAGAAAGATTCCGGTGGCCCGGGGAGAAGAGCGGGGGAGAAGAGAGGTCGCCGGGAGGGCTCCTGGGAGGGTCGTGGTGCCCAGATGGGCCGGCCCGCTGCTGGAGGCGGATCTCCCCTCCGGGCCTCCTTTGGGCGAGGGACTGAAATGGGCGGGCGGAGGACTGCGCGGGCCTCGCCCAAAGTAGGCCCAGAGGGAAGATCCGCCTCCGCGGGCCTCCGTTGTAGGACTGCGAGGGCTGAAGAGGAGAGGTCGAGAAGGTCAGGCCGGAGCGGTCAGGACGGACCGCTGGCGTCGTCGAGGATGTAGGCGAGGGGGTTGACGGGGGTGCCGTCGAGGCGCACTTCGTAGTGGAGGTGCGAGCCGGTGGAGCGGCCGGTGCTGCCGACGCGGCCGATGGCGTCGCCGCGGCGGACGCGCTGGCCGGGGCGGACGTCGATCTCGGAGAGGTGGCCGTAGCGGGTGGTCACGCCGAAGCCGTGCGCGAGGTAGACCGCCTCGCCGTAGCCGCTGGTCGAGGCGGCGAGCACCACCAGGCCGTCGGCGGCGGCGAAGACGGGCTGGCCGGCGGCGGCGGCGATGTCGATCCCCTGGTGGAGGCCGGGACCGTGGGTCATGGGATCGCTGCGGGTGCCGAAGCCGCTGGTCAGGATGCCGCGCACCGGCGCGATGGTCGGGGTGGAGGACATCCAGCGCACCCGTTCGCCGAGCCTGACCTCGATCGCGTCCAGCGCGCCCTGCATCTGGCCGGCGCGGCTGTGCAGCGCCGCCAGGTCCTCGGGAGCGGCGGCGTCGAGCGGCGCGCCGCCGCCGATGCCGACGTCGGCCCCGGCGCCCAGGCTCTCGAGGCCCGCCATGATGGCGAGCTGGCGGGTGCGGCCCTCGGAGCCGGTGAGCTTGGATTGCAGGCTCTGGATGCTGGTCTCGAAGGTCTGGTTGACCTGGCGCAGGCGGGCGTTCTCATGCCGCAGGCGGGTCATCTCGGCCGGGCTGACGGAGCTGTTGAAATGGGACCAGGCCAGCCAGGAGGCCACGAGCGACAGCAGCAGCAGCGAGGCGCCGGCGGAGAGGATCTGGAAGTTGCTGACCTGCCATTTGCGCAGCCTGGCACGGGCGGCCTGGGCGTGGGGGACGAAGATGACCGTGTGTCGCTGTCGTGGCATAGAGGCAGCTTCGCTTCACGGCGGCGCCGTTCACAGAGCGGCGGCTCCGGCTGATACCCGGGCAATTCTGGGCGGACCGGCGGTAGTGCGGGCTGTATTCTAGCGGCGGCGAGGTGGCTGTCAACCTTCCTCTTCCATATGCTCGACCAGCATTTCCATGGATGCTGCCGCAAGCTGGCCAAGCTGTCATTTTCGTGCTTGCCGGGGATGCTGGGCGGCCATATATATAGCCGACCTTCGATGTTTCTCCCGGACCGCGATATCATGTGTGGTCCACGTATCGACGCCGAGCGTCTCGCGGGGCCTGCCCGCGGAAAGGGGGGTATCGACATGCACCGTCCTACTCAGCGCGTTGTGCTCTTGGGAGCGGCGACCCTGGCCATCCTCGCCTGCCTCGCGGTGGTCTCCGCCGTCACCGGCGGCGCGGCGGCGGCGGCCTCGCCGGCGGCATCCACGGCCAAGCCCGCCGCCGATTGGCAGATGAACGCCACGGCCATCGAGGCATGCAGCTGCCCGATGTTCTGCCAGTGTTACTTCAATGCCAAGCCCGCGGGCCATCACGAGCACGGCGGCCAGGAAGCCCACTTCTGCCGCGCCAACCTCGCCTACAAGATCAACCAGGGCCACTACGGCGCGACCAACCTGGCCGGCGCCAAGTTCTGGCTGGTCAACGACCTGGGCGGGGACTTCTCGAAGGGCCACATGGACTGGAACGTCCTCTACATGGACAAGGCGCTGACCCCTGCCCAGCGCGCCGCCGTCCAGGACATCGTCGGCCACCTCTTCCCGGTGACCTGGAACTCCAACACCGTCGCCGAAGCCTCCATCGACACCTGGGAGTTCAACGACACCTCGGCCCACGCCACGATGGACGGCGGCAAGACGGCGGAGGTGAAGCTGGTGCGCACCGCCTCGGCGAACGGTCCGGGGCCGGCGGTGCTGAAGAACATCCGCTACTGGGGCGCGCCGCGCAACGACGGCTTCATCATGATGCCGAACGAGGTGGAAGCCTACCGGGTGGGCCCGAAGAAGTTCGAGTACAAAGGCACCAACGGCTTCATGATCACCGTCGACATGAGCTCGAAGGACCTGCCGCCCGCGCCGGCCGCCAGCAAGCCCGCGACCAAGGCGACCAAGGCGAGTAGGTAGGCTCGGGAGTCTCGTCTAGCGCCGGCCGGCGGGCACCGCGGGCGCGCCGGCCGGCAGCAGTTTGCGCAGCCCGCGCCAGCGGGAGTACTGGTCGAGCCGCGCCGGGTTCGCCATCTCTGGGCCTCGCTTCCTCGCGGCCCGGCCGCCTCGTTGCCTCGCCGCCTCGTTGCCCCGCTGCTTGCTTTCCCGCGGCCTGCCGCCCCGCGCCCCGGGGGCCAAGTCTCAGGCCGCGGCGGCGGCTGGTAGCTCCTTGATCATCGCCGAGACGAACGCCTTGGCGTCGCCGAACAGCATCATCGTCTTGTCCATGTAATAGAGCTCGTTGTCGATGCCGGCGAAGCCGGGGCTCAGGCTGCGCTTGATGACCATCACCGTGTGCGCCTTGTCGACGTCGATGATCGGCATGCCGTAGATCGGGCTGCTCTTGTCGTGGCGGGCGGCGGGGTTGGTGACGTCGTTGG
>DATNKH010000485.1:0-3773 GCA_035603475.1 Thermoanaerobaculia bacterium | reverse complement strand
CCTTCTTCATCTACCCCGCCATGGGCCCCCGCCTCGAGCGCCGCGCCCTCTACGTCAACGTCAACGCCGCCAACCTCGACGCGGCAGCCGCCTACCCGCTCTGCCAGCCGCGGGTGCAGCCCGACGCCGCCGCCTGGATCGCCAACCTGCGCACCGCAGGAGCACGCTGGCTCGATCTCACCCGCACGCCGCCCTTCCCCTTCCCGATGGAGAACGACTGGGCGCGCGCGCATCCCGAGCTCTTCGTACTGCGGTTCTCCGACTCCACCAACCTCATCTATGAATTGCTATCAGCGCGGGCAGCGCCGGCAAGGCAGGCCGCACGCGAGCGGGTGACGCCAACATCGCAAGCGGCAAGGGCGGCGCCGGAAGCGCGCCTGGCATCGCAGGCGCAGATAGCTCCGGCGGCGCGGGCAGCGCCGGCGACATCGGCGATCATCGTCAAGGCAGGTGCCGATCTCCCCAGGCTAGAGGTTCGAAGGCCTGCAGAGGTTCAGAGGCCCGCCGAGGTCCGGAGGCCTGCAACTTGAAGCTGCTGATCGTCTACGAGACCGTCTACCCCGATTTCATCGGCGGCGTGGAGCTGCGCAACTACGAGCTGGCGGCGGCGCTCTGCCGGCGCGGCCACGAGGTCACGCTCGCCGGCTTCTGCAGCGGTCTCACCTCGACGGTCGAGAACCTCCACATCCTGTCGCTGGGCGAGCTGGGCGGCCTCTACAACCGCGCCGGCAGGCGCAGCACCCGCCAGGCGCTGCGCTTCGCGGCGGTGGTGCGCCGCCTCGACCTGGCGCCGTACGACGCGGTCGAGACCCCGAGCGTGCCGTATGTCCACCTGCTGCCGCTGGCGTGGAAGTGCGCCGCCGCGGGCAAACCGCTGCTGGTCACCTGGTACGAGCACTGGGGCGCCTACTGGCGCGGCTACGTCGGACGTCTCCGCGCGCCCGCCTATCGCGCCGTCGAGTGGCTGAGCTCGCAGCTCGGCACGGCGGTGACCGCCACCAGCGACCTCACCCGCGGACGCCTGGCGGCGGCGCGCCGGCGGCGGCGCGGGGCCGCGGCGGCCGGCAGCACCGGCCTGGTCGACCTGGTGCCCTGCGGGATCACCGTCTCGCGGGTGCGGGCGGCCGCCGGCGGCCGCCCGGGAAACGGCCCGCCGCTGATCTACGCCGGCCGGCTGCTCGAGCACAAGCGCCTCGACCTGCTGCTGCGCGCCGTCCAGCTCCTGGCTCTCGGCGAGAGCGGCACGGACGCGGCGGGTCCGCTGCTGACCGTGTTCGGGGAAGGCCCCGACCGCCCACGCCTGGAGGCCCTGGCCGGCGAGCTCGGGATCGCCGGCCGCGTGGTCTTCTGCGGCCACGTCAAGAGCAGCGAGGAGGTCTGGCGCGAGCTCGGACGCGCGCGCCTCGCCGTGCAGCCGTCGGCGCGCGAGGGCTTCGGCCTCTTCCCGCTCGAGGCCATGGCCGCAGGTCTGCCGGTGGTCTATTGCGGCTCACCCGAGAGCGCCGTCGGCGAGCTGGTGCGCGACGGCGTGGAGGGACTGGCCGTGGCCGCCGAGCCGCGCGCCCTCGCCGCGGCGCTGGCCGCACTGCTCGCGCCGGCCGGGGAGGCGGAGCGCCGGCGTCTCGGCCGCAATGCCGAGGCGCGCGCCGCGCACTACGACTGGGACGAGATCGCCGGCAGCATCGAAGCGATCTGCCTCGGCCTCATGGCGCGCGCCGCTCGCAGACGCCGATGACCAATCCCCGCGTGCCGGGCCAGCGCTCGCCGTAAGTGGAGCCCGCGACCGCCGGCCAATCCGCCTCCGACCAGGTCGTCAGCCCTTCGCGCTCGAGGTAGTGGCAGCGGTCGAACGGCAGGGCGCCGGCCGCGAGCAGCTCGTCCATGAAGGGGTTGTAGCCCAGCGGCAGGGTGACCATCAGCAGCCCGCCCGGCGCCAGCTGATCGCGCAGGTTGGCGATGGCGCGCGCGATCTTTCCCGGGTCGCGCGGCTCCTCGTCCCAGCCGACGTGCTCGAGGGTCGAGATGCTGACGATGAGGTCGTAGGGCTGGCTGGCGTGGAAGGCCGCCGCATCGGCGTTGCGCACCGCCGGGCCGCGCTCGAACTTGTCGATCACCTCGTGGCCGACGTCGAAGTAATGCGACAGCACGTTGCCGACCTCCAGCACGCGCCCGCCGCGGCGGGCGAGCACCGCCGCCCGGACGATCGGGATCTCGACCGCCCGCTCGTTGCTCCAGGTGAGGTTATAGGGGTGCAGGAAGTACTCGTACCGCGCCGACCGGAAGGTGAAGCCGCGGGGAAAAACCTTGCAATAGATCCGCCACAGGGGGAAGAGCGCCCACAGCGCCGCCAGGCGTGCGACATAAAAGAAACCTTTTTCCGCGAGCGCCTGGCGCGCGCTCTGCCACCTGCCCGGCGGGGTGCCGGCATCGTACCGCCATCTCAACAGCCGGCTCCTCGCGGGCCCTCTCGTGGCGTCGGCATCGGCGCCGGCGATGATAGCGCAGCCGCTGGCGCGCGGGTCCTCGGGGGGCTCCGGGCTGGTGGGCCGCCGGACCGTGTGCTATCAATCCCCTCCGCATGCTCATGGCGGTGATGGGGCTCGCCCTCACGCTGTTGACCCTCGGCCTGCTGGCGGTGGGCGGCTACCTGCTCGCGCTGCGCCTGCTGGGCGAGGAGGCCCGGCGGGACCCGCTGGCGCTCGCCATCGCCGCCCTGCTCGCGGCGACTGCCGAGGCGCTCGCGATCGGCCTGGCGCTCGGCATCTGCGGCGCACTGCGGATCGAGGCGGCGCTTGCCGCGCAGACACTGCTGGTCGCCGTCCTGGGGCGCCGCCGCCGCGCCGCCGCCGTCGATCTCTGGGAGCCGGCGCGGCACCTCGGGCGGCGCGCCTGGGAGCGGCTGCGCGCCCACCCGGCCCTGAGCCTGCTCACCGTCCACGCGGTGGGCAGCGAGGCGCTGCGTGGCCTGCTCCGGCCGCCGCTCTCCTGGGACAGCCTGATGTACCACCTGCTGCTCAGCGCGACCTGGCTGCAGCGCCACGACCTGGCGCCGGTCTTCGGCGCCTATCCGGTCAACGACTACGGCTACGTGCCGGCCAACGGCTCGATCTGGTTCTGGTGGTGGATGGCGCCGTCGCACAGCGAGCTCTACGTCAACCTCGCCTCGCTCGCCCATTGGGCGCTGCTCGGCCTGGCGGTGGGAGGCATCGCGCGTCAGCTGGGCGCGCGCCGGCACTGGCCCCTCGCCTCGTTCCTGGTGCTGCTGACGCCGGTCGTGGTGCGCTTCGCCGCCACCCAGTACGTCGACATCTTCGTCGCCTCGACGCTGCTCGCCGGCGCCTTCTTCGCCCTGCGCTGGATGGAACGGCCGCGCCTGGCCGACGCGGCGCTGGCCGGCGCCGGCTGCGGCCTGGCGTGCGGCGCCAAGCTCCTCGGCGTGCCCTACGCGGCCGCGCTGGCCGCGGCGGCCGTCCTCCTGGCTCGGGACCACCCACCCGCCGAGCTGCCGGGATGCCCGCCGGACGGTGCGCCGCCAGGCTCCTTGCCCAAGCCCGGCGCCGGCGCCGCCGCCGGCCGCTGGCTGCGGCAGCGGCTGCCGCAACTGGCGGCCGCGCTGCTGATCGCGGTCGCCCTCGGCAGCTTCTTCTACCTGCGCAACATCGCCCTCGGCGCCGGCCCGCTCGCCCTAGCGTGCGAGGGCCGAGAGGGTGCCGCCCCGGCGCCGGCGCCGCCGCCGACCGCCGGCCTGGCTACGGGCGCCGCGGGCGTGGCGG
>DATNKH010000484.1:0-7870 GCA_035603475.1 Thermoanaerobaculia bacterium | reverse complement strand
GGGTCGCCATGGAGAAGGGCGATCTCGACGATGCCGAACGCCGCTTCCGCGACCTGGCCGGCTCGCCGGGCGCCGGCGTCGAGGAGCTGAACAGCCTCGCCTGGCTGCTGCTGGTGCGCGGCCATGCCGACGACCAGGCGCTCGAGCTGGCGCAGCGTGCGGCGCAGCAGCCCAGGGGCAAGACCCACGGCGTGCTGCACACCCTCGGAGCGCTGCTCGCCGAGCGCGGCCGGACGAGCGAGGCCTACCAGGTGATGGTGCAGGCGATCAATGCCGCGGACGAGGCCGTGCCCGACGAGGCGGACTGGTACGTGTTCGGCCGGATGGCCGAGCAGTACGGGCTGCCCGAGGTGGCGCGCGGCCTCTATGCGCGCGTCGAGAAGCCCACCGACGGCGAGGCGTTCTCGACCTTCCACCTGGCCCGGGCGAGGCTCGCCACGCTCGGCCCGCCCGCGCCTCCCGCTCGCCCGGCGCCGCCGGCCGCGGCGAGCAAGCAGCCGCGGCCTTAGCTTCCTTCCGGACGGACCGCGGACGGCTTCAGGCGGCGGCGCCCGGGCCGCCCGGGGCCGGCGGCGCGCTGGTCCCCGGCGCGGTCGCGGCTATGCCGCTCTCCGGCGTCTCGGCCGCGCCGAACGCCGGCGCCGGCGGGCTCAAGGGCAGGCGGACGGTGAAGCAGGTGTCGCCGGGGCTGGAGGTGACCGAGATGGTGCCGCCGTGCCGGCGGACGACGATGCGCTTGACGACCTCGAGGCCGAGGCCGGTGCCCTCGCCGACCTGCTTGGTGGTGAAGAAAGGCTCCCAGATGCGGGACTTGATCTCGGCCGGGATGCCCGGGCCGTCGTCGCGGATGTCGACCCGCAGCAGCTCGCCCTCGCGCGCCGCCCTGACCTCCACCCGGCCGCCCGGGGCGACCGCATCGATGGCGTTGTCGAGCAGGTTGGTCCAGACCTGGTTCAGCTCGCCGGGGAAGGCCTCGATCGGCGGCAGGTCGCGCTGGAAGTCGCGGGTCACCTGGACGTCCTTCTGGCGCAGCTTGTGCGCCAGGATCGTGAGCGTGCTCTCGAGCTCGCGCCGCAGATCGACCTCGGCGCGCCCCTCGCCGCTGTCCATGTGCGAATAGGACTTGATGGCCGCGACCAGCTCCGAGATGCGGCGGGCGGCGCTCGCGATCTCGGCGAGCAGCCCCTCGGCGGCCAGGCCGCCCTCCATCCAGCCCACCAGGCAGGGCAGGAAGGACCCAGGCGCGACCGCCGCCAGCTCGTCGAGCTCGGAGGGCTCGACGGCGAACTGCGCCAGCGTCCCGGCCAGCACCGCGGAGCGCTCGACGTGGTGCGCCTCGAGCCAGGTGGCGAGCGCATCCTCGCGGTCGCTCATCGCCATGGGATCGAGCTCGGCGCCCGCCGGCCCCGCCGGCAGGGAACGGCTGCGCTCGATCGCCTGCTGAAAGAGGGCGAGCGCGGTGTTCATCGCCTGCGGAGTGAGGCCGCACTCGACCAGGCGCGCGGCCAGGCCGCGCAGCGCCACGATGCGCTCGCGCAGCTCGCTCGACGAGCGCTGCACCGCCGCCGCCGGGTTGTTGAGCTCGTGCGCCAGCCCGGCGGAGAGCTTGCCCAGCGCCGCCAGCTTCTCCCGCTGCTGATCGAGGCGCGTCCACTCGCGCACGCGGTCGGTCAGCAGCGCCACCAGCCGCGCCTCGAGGGCCGGGATGCGGCGCAGCATCTCGGGGAACAGCGCGGCGGCGAGCCAGAGGATCCGCGTGCGCTTCACCGCCCGGCCGGTCACCCCGAACGTCGTCATCCGCGAGAACGGCAGCATGCCGCTGACCTCGCCCGCGAGCACGGTGTTGATCCAGCCGTCGGACGGGCCCTTCTCGCGGCGGACCTGCATCTCACCCTCGACGAGCATCATCATGCGGTCGGCCGGGGACCCCTCGGCCACCGCCGCCTCCCCCGGCTCGAGCCACTGCTCGGTGACGTGCTCCGCCAGCCAGGTCAGCTCCTCCTCCTGCAGGTCGGAGAAGACGGCGAACCGTCGGAGATCCTCGCGCAGCTGCTCGACGCCGGACATATCTCCATGGTACCGCGGAATGGCGGGGGGCGGCCGAAGCGGCCCTCCGGCCCGGGGCGACGCGGCGAACGGGTGCGGACCGCTTGACCACTCGGCCGACTTGAGTAAGAATCGAAGAAGTATGACTCTTACCCAACTCAACGACGGGAGATTCCATGCGCATCACCAGCAAGGGCCAGGTCACCATCCCCATCGAGATCCGCGAGCGCGTCGGGTTGCTGCCTCACACCGAGGTCCGCTTCGAGGTGGAGGGCGATGCCGTGCGGATTCTTCGGGCGGAGAGCTCGATCGGCAGCCGGGGAGAGAGGCTGCTGCAACGGATGCGGGGACGAGCGACGTCGGGAATGAGCACGGAGGAGATCATGGCGTTGACTCGCCGCGACCGCTGAGCAGGGTCCTCGTCGACAGCAACGTGATCCTGGACGTGGTGACCGACGACCCCCATTGGGGTGCGTGGTCGTCAGCGATGCTCGCCCGCTGCGCCGAGAGCGGCATGCTGGTGATCAATCCGATCATCTACGCCGAGATCTCGATCGGCTTCGAGCGCGTCGAGGAGCTCGACGAGGTGCTCGACGAGGACTCGTTCCTCCGGCATTCTTTGCCCTGGGAGGCCGCGTTCCTCGCCGGCAAGTGCTTCCTCGAGTATCGTCGCCGAGGGGGTTCGCGCCGGTCTCCCCTGCCCGACTTCTACATCGGCGCTCACGCCGCGGTCGCCGGGCTACCCCTGTTGACTCGCGACGCGCGCCGGTACCGCACCTACTTCAGCGGTCTCCAGATCCTCTCTCCCCCCGAGTGACGATCACTGCTACAACCCTGCCCATTCAAAGTCGAAGGAAGACGGCCTTGAAGCGAAGATCGGCGCGCATCGACAGGCGCTATCGAATATACTGATGCGTATGTGATCAAGCTCTCACCAGGAAGGAGCAAGGTGATGATCAGCGCAGCTCCAATGCACCGGAGGAGATGTCGATGAAACCCGAGAGCACGCCTCACGACGATAACCTCATGAGGAGGATCCGTGCCAAGCGTTCACAAATTGCCACGTATCTCAACAGAGTGGAGCCGACGGCCAATCGCCTCACGACCTTTGCAACCATTTGCAGCGCGATCGCCGGCACCTCGACCGCAGTGCTCACGATAGCGTTGAGCACCACGCCATCGATCAGGTTATGGTGGCTCTCGGCGGGCGCGACCGCCTCGTCAGCGCTGGCGGGTTCCGCGAATCACTGGTACAAGTCTCGCGATCTCGCCGCCCGCATTCTCAAGGCCCAAGCCACCGACGCCAAGCTCGAGGCATTGGAGACGCTCATCGAGATCGGACAGATACCTTTGAAAGATGCGGCTGCCCGCTATGAAAGATGCGTGCTCGAGGTACCCTTTGTCACCTGGAAGGCCGAGCTTGCCTGGAAACGTGCAGTGCCTCTCGAGTTGGTGGAAGGCGAGATCACCCAGCCGGTTTCCGGGCAGCATGTCGGCGACCCCTTCATCTGCTCGGGCTCCGCGACCGTCCCCCTGCCGGATGTGCATTTCTGGCTGGCCCTGGAGATCGAAGATCGCATCTGGCCGAAGGAGACCGAGGTCACCGTGAAAGAGGACGGTTCGTGGTCGAAGACCGTCTTCGAGGAGGGCACCAGCGAGACCTTCGCCATCTCGCTTTTCGCTGCGAACCCGCAGGGGCACCGATACATCCAGACCTGGCTGAGATCATGCGACAAGCAGGGAACCTACCCGGAGCTCCGCAGAACCCCGGGAATGATTCGCCTCTCGCGGGTCACCGCCCTGACTCGAACCCTGCCGCCGACCGCTGGCGCTCCGGCCAGCACGAGCGACGCTCGCATCCAGGACTCGAGCTCCCTGATCGGCTGAGATCCGGATCGGTCCGGCACTGGTCCCCGCCGCCAGGCTCGCGGCCGTGACCCGGCCGGCCGGTTCTCACCCACTCGCACCCGCCTTCGAGCGGGACGGGAGCGCAGGCGCCGGACGTTCGGTACGGCTCGGCTGTTCCTGCAGGACCTCGGCTACCCGGCCGCCGCCTTCGAGCCGCCCTATCCCGACCGCTTCAAGGCCGTGGGCTGGGACTGGCGCCGGCCGGTCGACCAGCGTCTGGTGCAGACCGCCCTCGCCGCCGCGATCCGCGACCTGCGCCAGGCGACCGGCGAGCCGGTCACCGTCCTCTGCCACTCGACCGGCGGCCTCGTCGTGCGCGCGCTCCTCGAGAGCCAGCCCGACCTCTGCGATCTGATCGAGCGCGTGATCGCCATTGCCATCCCCTGGGCCGGCACGCTGCAGTCGCTGCCCCAGCTCCTCGGCCTGGTCGGCTGCGGCCCGATCGACGCCGCCGAGACCGCGCAGATCGTCGGTCACTCCTGGCAGCCTTCGACGTGCTGCCTCCCGGTCCCCCCCAGACCCCGATGCAGGACAGCGAGGGAGATCTGAAGCTCTTCACCGTCGCCGGCCACCAGGCAAGCACCCTCGTCGACACCGGCTGGATCCCACCCGGCGCCGAGGGCGATCCGTTCCGCCTCCGCGCCGCGAGCGCCAACCGCCGTCTCGGCACGAGGCAGCGGACCCTCGATCTCGGCGGCAGGAGCCTCGAGGTGCTGAACCTGGTGGGCTGGGGCACCTCGACCCTGACCAACGCGGATCTCCAGAGCGCCGGCAAGGTGATCCTCAACGAAACCACCGAGGGAGACGGCACCATCCCGCGCCGCTCCGCCGCCTGGCTCGAGGGCCCCGGCGTGACCACCTTCCTGCTGCCGATCGGCCACTACGAGGACCGCCAGCTCGAGAGCGTCCACATCGTGATCTGGCAGAACCGCCCGGTGCGCGATCTGCTGGGCTTCTTCCTCGCGGGCCAGCCGCGGCCGCCCTACACCTACGCCGCGGTGGACGCCGCCGACGCCGTGGGCGTCGACCTGCCGATCGTGCGCGTGCGCCTCGTGGCCCTGGACACGGCGGGCCGGCCGCTCCCCAATGCCTACGCCCTGGCGGTCGGGCTCGACCCGCCAAGCCCGGCGCAGTACCTCTTCGACGACGACGGCCGCGGCACCATGCGCATCGCCCGCGAGCACATCCCGATCGCGCAGGCAGGCCTGGGCCGCTTCGCCGTCGAGATCCACTGGCAAGACGCCGGCCAGGACTGCAACAGCCCGGCCCAGTTCATCATCGTCCAGAAGCAATGAGCAGGGCGCCGCGCTCCGGCCGGCACACCACCTTGGCCCGGCCGGGAACGGGCACCAACCCTCCCCATCGCTCCCTACAGGGAACGCCTGCGGGCCCGCCTCGGGCAAAGCGGGCAACGAGGCGCCACGCCACCTATGGAATCTGTGTGGTGAAGTAGTAGACGTTCGAGCTCGCCCCGCCCCCGTTGTTCACCTGGGCCGACCAGAGGGCGTTTTCCACCGTGACATTGGCTGAGATCGTCACCTCGCCACTGCTGTAGAAGGTCGTGGGTTTCATGTAAGGACCACCGCCGTAGGTGAGATCGTTGAGGGTCACCGTGGCGCCCTGCACGAAGTTGCTGCCGTAGAGAGTGATCACCTGGTTGCCATAGACTCCGGGAACTGGATTCGGCGAAATGCTGCTGATCGATGGCGCCGGAATCTGGGTCGTGAAGTAGAACAGGTTCGAGATCGTACCGCCGGGATTGTCGACCTGCGCCGACCAGGTGGCATTCTCCGCCGTGACGTTGGCCGAGATGGTCAGCTGGCCGCTGCCATAGAACGTCGTCGGCTTGGTATAGGGACCGCCGCCGTGGGTCAGATCGTTGAGGATCACCGTGGCGCCCGGCGCGAAGTTGCCACCGTAGAGGGTGATCACCTGGTCGCCGAAGATTCCGGGCACCGGGTTCGGCGAGATGCTGCTGATCGCGGGCACCGGAACCTGGGTGGTGAAGTAGAAGAGGCTCGAGGTCGTACCACCCGGGTTGTCGACTTGCAGCGACCACAAGGCGTACTCGGCGGTGACGTTGGCGGAGATGGTCAGCTGACCGCTGCCGTAGAACGTCGTCGACTTGGTGTAGGGACCGCCGCCGTAGGTGAGGTCGTTGAGGACCACCGTGGCGCCCTGCACGAAGTTGCTGCCGTAGACCGTGATCACCTGATCGCCATTGATTCCCGGCACCGGGTTCGGCGAGATGCTGCTCACCGCGGGCACCGGTACCTGCGTGGTGAACTGGAAGACCTTCGAGGTCGTGCCGTCGGGGTTGGTGACCTGCGCCGACCAGGTGGCGTTCTCCGCCGTCACGTTGGCCGAGATGGTCAGCTGGCTGCTGCTGTAGAACGTCGTGGGCTTGACGTAGGGACCGTCGCCGAAGGTGAGGTCGTTCAGGGTCACCGTGGCGCCCTGCACGAAGTTGCTGCCGGAGACGGTGATCACCTGATCGCCATAGATTCCGGGCACCGGGTTCGGCGAGATGCTGCTGATCACGGGCACCGGGATCTGCGTCGTGAACGGGAAGACGTTCGAGGTCGTGTGGTCGGGGTTGGTCACCTGCGCCGACCAGGCGGCATTCTCCGCCGTCACGTTGGCCGAGATGGTCAGCTGGCTGCTGTTGTAGAAAGTCGTGGCCTTGACGTAGGGACCGCCGCCGAACGTGAGGTCGTTGAGAGTCACCGTGGCACCCTGGACGAAGTTGCTGCCGTAGACGGTGATCACCTGATCGCCATAGATTCCGGGCACCGGATTCGGCGAGATGTTGCTGATTGTCAAGCTCGAACTGACCGCGGGCTGGAACCAGCCGTTGACGTCGATGACCAGTTGCGCCTGGCCCGAGGAGCCGATGAACGGCGTGACCTGCAGCGTTCCCTGGCCGCCGCTGTCCAGGGCCAGCACGGCATTGTTGGCGCGGGTCTGACCGGCGCTGAAATTGATAGTACTGACGTTCGGCGCCGGCCCTGGGTTGGGATAGAAGGTCAGGAACCCTCCGCCGGTGGGCTGCACCACCGTCACGTTGACCGAGATCGCCTTGGCCTGAGCGGGGATCCCGCACGACCCCGCGATGGTGACCGTACGGGCGACGAGCGAGACCAAGGGCTGCCCGGTGACCCGAGTGTCGAGCACACGGCAAGGGATTGTCGTGAAGAAGTTCAGAGGTTGACTGGTTCCCTGGGCGTCGAGAATCGCAGCCGTCCAGATCTCCTCCTTCCCGCCGCTGCGGCGGTCGGTCCACGAAGGAAAGAACATGCCGGCGATGCCATCGAGTCCGATGTAGTCGCCGAACTGGAAGGCGCTGTCCTCACCCGCGGTGGTCTCGTTGGTTGCGGCCGTCGTCACCTTGAAGGCCGCGCCCCAGCTTTGACCGCCATCGCTCGACGACTGGTAGTAGATGTTGGCCGAGGTTCGCGTCGAATCGCCGGCGGTATCGTAGTAGGCGATCGCGATGCCGCCGTTCGTCTCGTCCACTGCCATCCAAGGCAGGAACTGGTCGTTGAGCCCCGCTTGATTGTTGATCTTGACCGCCGTCGACCAGGTGGAGCCGCCATCGGTCGAGCGTGAGAAGAAGATGCGGGTCTTGCAAGTCGACGACGCGTTCGACCCGGGGCCAGAGCCGCTCGTACAGCCAGGATCGCCCGAGAGGTCGGTCCAGGCGACGTAGACATTGTTCTTGGCCGCGCTGCGGTAGGCGCCGCCGGTAGCGTTGATGGCCACCATGCGGTTGTTGTCCGCCGGGATACCGAACTCGAACGCACCGAAGGTCGTGCCGATCTTGACCGGGGCGGCGAAGGAAGCGCCACCGTTGATGGACTTGGCAACATAGAGACCCTGGCTCCCGTTGTCCGGATAGAATCCGAACACCTCGCCG
>DATNKH010000483.1:0-2408 GCA_035603475.1 Thermoanaerobaculia bacterium | reverse complement strand
CCGGCCATCCTCGCCGAGCTGGCCGCGGCCGAGGCGCCGCTGCTCGCGGAGATCGCCACGGCCGATCCTCTCGGCCCTCTCGCGGCCGAGCTGGCGCGGGTGCTCGAGGCGGTCCCCGCGGCGACGCTCGACGAGGGGGGCGTCATCGCCGCCGGCGTCGATCCCGAGCTCGACCGCTACCGGTCGCTCACCCGCGACAGCAAGCGCCACGTCCTGGCGCTCGAGGCCCGCGAGCGCGAGCGCACCGGCATCGCCTCGCTCAAGGTGCGCTACAACCGCGTCTTCGGGTACCACCTCGAGGTCACCCGCGCCAACCAGGCCAGGGTGCCGGCGGATTACATCCGGCGCCAGACCCTGGCCAACGCCGAGCGCTACGTCACTCCCGAGCTGAAGGACCTCGAAGAGCAGATCCTCGCCGCCGAGGAGCGCCAGGTGGCGATCGAGCAGGAGCACTTCCGCCGCCTGACCGCGACGGTCGCCGGCCACGCCCCCGGCCTGCACGCCCTGGCCGCCGCCCTGGGCACCCTCGACGCGCTGGCGGCGTTCGCCGAGGCCGCCGCGCGCCACCGCTACACGCGGCCGCGGATGCTGGCGGCGGGAGAGGCCATCACCATCCGCGAGGGGCGGCATCCGGTGGTCGAGCAGGCGAGCCGCGACGCTTTCGTTCCCAACGACACGGAGATCGACTCCGGCAGCTCGCAGATCGTGCTGCTGACCGGTCCGAACATGGGCGGCAAGTCCACCTACCTGCGGCAGGTCGCGCTGATCGTGCTGATGGCGCAGGCCGGCAGCCTGGTGCCGGCCGACGCCGCGGCGATCGGCGTCGTCGACCGCATCTTCACGCGCGTCGGCGCCTCGGACGACCTGGCGCGCGGCGAGTCGACTTTCATGGTGGAGATGATCGAGACCGCCAACATCCTGCGCCACGCCACCGAGCACAGCCTGGTCATCCTCGACGAGGTCGGGCGGGGCACGGCCACCTTCGACGGCCTGTCGCTCGCCTGGGCCATCGTCGAGTACCTGCACGAGCATCGCCGCCCGAAGACGCTGTTCGCCACCCATTACCACGAGCTGACCGAGCTCGCGGCGCTGCTGCCGCGGGTGGTCAACCGCACCATGGCGGTGAAGGAGTGGGACGAGCGCATCGTCTTCCTGCGCCGCGTGGTGCCGGGAAGCGCCGACAAGTCCTACGGACTGCACGTGGCGCGGCTCGCCGGCCTGCCGGCGGCGGTCGTCGAGCGGGCCGCCGAGGTGCTCGCCAATCTCGAGGCGCAGGAGTACGACCTGGCCGGCCGCCCGCGGCTCGCTCGCGGCAGCGCCCCCGCCGCCGCCGCCGGGGACGCGGCGCAGCTCACTCTCTTCGCGCCGCCGGAGCAGGTGGTCGCCGCCCTGCTGCGCGATCTGGACCTCGACCAGCTGGCGCCGCTCGCCGCGCTCAACCTGTTGCACACCTTGAAGTCGCGTCTCTCATGAGCGCCGCCGCCGGTGCCGGTGCCGGAGACTTCGTCTTCGTGGGCATCCCCGGGCCGCGCCTGGACCGCGCGACCGCCGCGCTGCTCGCCGCGTCCCGGCCAGGCGGCGTGGTGCTCTTTCGCCGCAACCTCGAGACTCCGGAGCAGCTCCTCGAGCTGGTTGCCGGCCTGCGCCGGCTGCTCCCCGACGCCGTGCTCGCCGTCGACGCCGAGGGCGGCCGGGTCGACCGCTTCAGCGGGCTGGTGGGGCCGGCGCCGCCGGCGTCGCTGCTCGCCCGGCGGCCGCCGGACGCGGCGTGGCAGGCGGGGCGCTGGATCGCGCGGGCGCTGCGCCTGTTCGACGTCGACCTCGACTTCGCGCCGGTGGTGGATCTCGATCGCGGCGAGACCGGCAACGCTCTCGACGGCCGTTATCTCGGCGGCCGCGAGGCGGCGGTGACGCGCCGCGCGCGCGCCTTCCTACGCGGTCTGCACGCGGGCGGCGTCGGCGGCTGCCTCAAGCACTTTCCCGGCCTCGGCGCCGCCGCCGACGACACCCATCACCGCACCTCGGTGGTGCGGCTGAGCGCCGCCGCCCTGGCGCTCCACCGCAAGCCCTACGCCGCGCTGCTGCCGCTCGCGGGCGCCGCCATGATCGCCCACGCGGTCTATCCGGCGCTCGACCCGGAAGAGCGGCCCGCCAGCCTCTCGCCGCCGATCGTCGAGGACCTGCTGCGCGGCGAGCTCGGCTTCGACGGCCTGGCGGTGAGCGACGATCTGGAGATGGAGGCGCTGGGACCCTGGGGCGACCTCCCGGTCCGTGCCGAGGCCGCGTTCGCCGCCGGCTGTGACGTGCTGCTGGCTTGCGCGACCACCGCGGCGCTGCCCGCGATCGTCGCGCGTCTCGGGCGCCCCCGCCACGCCCGCCGGCGCCGCGAGGCGGCGCGCCGGCTCGCC
>DATNKH010000482.1:0-19902 GCA_035603475.1 Thermoanaerobaculia bacterium | reverse complement strand
GCTGTGGCGAGTCACCGGCGTCTTCGGCGCCGCTCTGGCCTCCCTCCTCGCCCTGGTGGCCGCGCGCGCGGTGTGCAGGCCGGCCGGCCGGCAGGGCTCATGGGCCGCCGCCGGCACCCTTGCCGCCGGACTGGTCGTGGGCGTCGGCTGGGCGCTCGCGCCGGCCACCGTGGCGGTCGGCCGGGCGGCGCTCGGCGACGAGCCGGCCGCATTCGTCGCCGGCCTGTTCCTGCTCGGGACGTGGCTGGCCGCCAAGCCACGCGCCACGGCGCCGCGACAAGCTGTCGCCGCGGACGCCGAGCCGGCGCCACCGCCAGGCCTAACGCGCACGCACGCGCTCGGCGGAGTCGATCAGGCCGACTCCGGGGAACGCCGTCCGGCACTCGCCGGCCGCGCGGCGGCGGCGGGCGGCGGACTCGCCTTCGGCCTGCTGGCCGGGATGCGGCCGGCGAGTGCGCTGCTCTTCGCCCCGGCGGCCGTGGTCTTCGCGGGCTACGGGTGGCGCGCCTGCGGCGGCCGCGAGCTGCGGCGGCGCGCGGCGCTCTGGGGGTGCGGCGCGGCAGTGGTACCGCTGCTCATCGCCGGCCTGCTCTGGCGCTCCCACCTGCCACCGTGGGAATGGAGCGGCTACCGCTACTGGGCACCGCGCTGGTACGACGCCACGGGCACGACGTTCAACCTCGGTTACGCCCTGCACGGCAACGACGACTTCACCCGCGGCCCCGGCGGCCGGCCGATCCCGAACCTCCGGTACTACAGCGAGATCCTCCTTGGCTTGCCGGGGCTCTCCCCCGATTCCTATCTCGGACTCTATTGGCCGTCCCTCGGCTGGCTCGCCGGGTTGCTGCTGGCCTGGAGGCGGCGGTGCCATCCGGCGGTCGGCGCCGCCGTGCTCGCGGCGGCGACCGCGGCCGCGGCGCACCTGGTCTTCTACTCGCTCTACTTCTTCCCGGCCGCCCGCTTCCTGCTGCCAGTCATGCCATTGCCGCTGCTCGCCGCGGGCGTCGCCTGCGGTCTCGGCATCGCCGGTCCGGGTGCCGCGGCCCCCGGCGCTCCGGGACGGCGGGTGTCCACCTGCATCCGGCTGGGCGCGGGCCTGGCGGCTGCCGGCCTGGTCGCCGCGGCCGTCGCCGGCTTCGCCGCCTTCCGCTCGATGCCCGTCAAGGCCTTCCCGGACCAGGACGTGCGGGCGGCGTCCGCCGCCTGGCGGCAGCTGCCCGAGCAGGCGCGCACCGCCATCACCATGCCGTTCGACCCGGTCGAGGCGCAGGCCCTGGGGCTGCTGCCGCCCCCCGTGGTGAGCCGGCTCCGGAGCTGGGGCACCCTGCCGCCCACCATCCACGTCAGGCGCCTGCGCGCCCTGGGGGTAATCCCTACCCCGGCTCCTCCCTGATCCCGCTCCCCTTGACCCTGGACGCCTCTGCCCTGAGAATAGAGGTGTGGCGTCTCGTGCACGCCGCCGGAGGTTGTCATGTTCGAAGGACTTTTCCAGCCGATGCATCTGCTCCTCATCCTGGGCATCGCTCTGCTCTTCTTCGGTCCGAAGCGCCTGCCGGAGCTCGGCAAGGGACTGGGCACCTCGATCCGCGATTTCAGGGATGCCATGAGCGGTCATGGCGGACAGAAGCCGGACGACCCGGCCAACTCGCAGCTCGAGGCGCCGAAAGCGGCGTCCGGCGTGGTCGGCACGCCGCTCCCCACCCCGGCCGCCCAAGCCGCCCCGGCACCCCCAGCAACCGCCGCCCCCGCATCGCCGGCCCAGGCCGCTCCGCCCCAGGGTCCTGAGGGCGGCACCCGGGCCTGATCGCAGCGGACCCACCGGCCCGAACCAGATTCCCCACGCCCTCCTGAGGCGGGGACCGTCGCAGACCGCCCAGGAGGGCCACGATGAGAGCCGCTCAGGCGCCGAGCGCCCCACCGCAGCCACACCGCAAGACGAGCCTGGTCCGGCGCTTCTTCTCGGCGCTCGGTCCGGGCGTGATCACCGGCGCCGCGGACGACGATCCCTCGGGCATCGTCACCTACTCGATCGCGGGCGCCCAGCTCGGCACCACGATGCTGTGGACCGCCCTGCTGACCTGGCCGCTGATGGCCGCCGTCCAGATGATGTGCGCCCGCATCGGCATGGTGACGGGAGAGGGGCTGGCGGGGGCGCTGCGCAAGCGCTTCCCGAAGCCGCTGCTGATCGCTGCCGCCGTCGCCCTGCTGGGCGCCAACGTCATCAACATCGCCGCCGACCTGGCCGGCATGGCCGATGCCGCCGATATGCTGACCGGCATCCCCTCCCATGTCCTGGTGGTGGTCTTCGGGATCGGCATCGCGGTGGCGACCGTGCGCCTGCGCTACGTCCGGATCGCCGCCGTGCTCAAATGGCTGGCGCTGGTGCTGGGCGCCTACGTGATCACCGCCTTCCTGGTGCATCCGCACTGGAGCCAGGTGCTGCGCGATGCCGTCTTGCCGAGCCTGCCGCAGGGCCGGGAAGCCTGGTCGACCCTGGTGGCGATCCTCGGCACCACGATCAGCCCCTACCTGTTCTTCTGGCAGGCCTCCCAGGAGGTCGAGGAGGAGAAGGCCAAGGGACGGCGGATGGTCGTGCGGCGCGAGGGGGCCACCGACGACGAGATCGTCGACCGCAAGCTCGACGTCGGCGTCGGCACCTTCTTCTCGAACGCGGCCATGTTCTTCATCATCCTCACCACCGCCCTCACCCTGCACACCCACGGCCTGACCAAGATCGAGAGCTCGCGCCAGACCGCCGAGGCGCTGCGGCCGCTCGCCGGCCCGCTGGCGGCGACCCTCTACACCATCGGCATCCTGGGAGTCGGGTTCCTCGCCATCCCGACCCTCGCCGGCTCGGCCGCCTACGCCTTCGCCGAGACCTTCGACTGGAGCCAGGGCATCGACGAGAAGGTCAACAGCGCCCGCGGCTTCTACTCGGTGCTGGTGCTGGCGACCGCCGCCGGCATCATCCTCGACTTCGCGGGCATCAATCCGATCCGGGCGCTGTTCTGGACCGCCGTGGTCAACGGCCTGCTCGCTCCCTTCCTGATGGTCGGCATCCTGATCGTCGCCTCCAACCGCCGGCTGATGAACGGCCAGCCCAGCTCGCGCCTGGGGCGGACGGCGGTCGGCCTGGCGACGCTGCTGATGTTCCTCGCGGCGGTGGGGATGTTCGTGTTCTGAACGCCGGCAGGCTGGAACTTCGGACCCCTCTCGTGCGTATAGAACGATGGCTCGCGCTCCGCGCCACGGCCCGGGAGCGGATGGTCGATGTGTGGCGCGGGCCTTCAACGTCAACCAGAGGAGGTATGCAATGCAGCAGGTCTTTCGGGTAAAGTGGGTCCTCGCAGCGGCGGCACTTTGCATCGCGCTCGGCGCCGGAGCGCTCCTGGCACAGGACAAGGCGGCGGCGCCGGCATCCGGCGGCGTCACCATCCAGAACAACTCGAACCATGCGATCCAGGTCTTCGCTCGCTACGGCAGCGAAGGGTCCTGCGAGCACGCCCCGAACCAGGTCGAGCTCAACGTCGCAGCGGGCTCCAGCAGCACCGTCGATTCGGGCAGCTCCAAGGTGTGCCTCTGCCTCGACATCCCGGACCGCAACACCTGCCCCACCGGCTGGGCCCAGGTCAAGGCAGGCGGCAAGCGGGTCTTCCGCTAGGCGAGCCGATCGCCCGGCAAGCTCGTTCCTGATTGCAGCCATCGACCCCGCCCGCCCGTCTCGGGTCGACGGGCGGGCCGCCTTCTCCGAAGCACTACCTCTCGTGGCCCCGTCCCCGGCGCGGGCCGGCAGGTCCTTCCGGGCTCACACGGGGCTGATGCAGTCCTGGACCTGGTAGGTGATGTAGGTCGCCCAGTTGTGGCCGCCGAAGCGCGGGCCGAATCCCCAGGCCGTCTGCGACCCGCCCTGGCCGCTCGGCGCCTGGACCTCGGCTTGGGCGCCGATGTAGATGGTCTCGCCAGGCGTGAAGTTGCCGAGCGGGATGGTGTAGGTGATGGTGGTCACCGGCGGGTTGAAGGTCGAGTTGATAGGGAAGTGCCCGGGGATCGGGTTGTCGTTCTTGTTCTGCGGAATCCCGGCGAGCGAGTCCGCCACCGCCAGATGGACGGCGGTGATCAACCACGGATCGTTCGTGGTGTAGGTGATGGTCAGGTTCGAAGCGTCGTTGGCGATGGTCACCGTGCCGGTGTCGATGGTCTGACCGCCGAACAGCGTCACCGTGGTCTGGCTGCCGCAAAACCCGCCGTCCGCGGTCGCGACCGCCGTCGTGCCGATCGCGAGCGCTGCAAATAACAAGATGCTGCGTTTCATGTTCATCCCTCCTGTGGCCGCGGCGCGGCCGGTTCCTGCTCCGAAGCGAACTCATCCCGCTGAGTCCCAGAACAGCGTTAACCTAAACTCCAATTGTCGCAAGCATAGCATAATGCCCGCCGCGGAGGGCACGGAGGCGCGGCAAGAAATCATGAAATCTGTCATAAGCTGAGCAGGATCAGAGGCTTATCAGCGGCGGCGGCGGCCTGGCACGGAGCTGGAGAGAGGTTGCGGGCGAGCAGGTGCGCCGTAGCGCCGGGGATCCGGTGCGGCCGAGGAGGAGAGTTGAAATGAGATCCGTTCTCGAGGGCATGGGCCACCTGGCAGCGCGGCTGTCCTCCGCCGCGGTGGTCGCGGCCGGGGTCAGCGCCGCTGGGCTGCTGGCCGGCTGCGGCAAGGCGCCGGAGAGCAACGTCATCGTCGGCGCGGGTCACGTCGAAGCGACCGACGTGCACGTCGCGGCCAAGGTCGCGGGCCGGTTGCTGAAGTTCTCGCTGCAGGAGGGGGACGCGGTGAAGCTCGGCCAGGTGCTGGCCGAGCTCGACACCACCGACAATCTCCTGGCCCTGCGCCAGGCACGCGGCGACCGCGACCAGGCGGCCGCCGAGCTGGCGCTCCGCGTGGCCGGCTCCCGCCCGGAGGACATCGCCGAGGCGGCAACCCAGGTCGCCGGCGCCCGCGCCGACCTGGACGGTGCCCAGAAGGACCTCGACCGCATGCAGGGACTGCTCGACCGCGGCTCCGGCACGGCCAAGTCGCGCGACGACGCGCGGATGCGGCGCGACATGACGGCGGCGCGGCTGCGCGGCACGGAGGCGGCGCTCGCTCGCACCCGCCACGGCAGCCGGCCGCAGGAGATCGCCGAGGCGCGGGCGCGGCTCGCCGCGATGGAGGCCCACGCCGCCGCCCTCGAGCAGCAGATCCGGGATGCAACGGTGACCAGCCCGCTGACCGGCGTGGTCACCGAGAAGGTGGCGCAGCAAGGCGAGCTGCTGCAGCCCGGATCGCCGCTCTGCGTGATCACCGACCTCGCCAACGCCTGGCTCACCGTCTACGTCGCCGAGCCCGACCTCGCGCGCATCCGTCTCGCCCAGCCGGCGGAGGTGGTGACCGACGACGGCCAGCGCCGCGGCGGGCACATCACCTACATCTCCCCCGAGGCGGAGTTCACGCCGAAGAACGTCCAGACCCGCGACGAGCGCGTGAAGCTGGTCTTCAAGGTGAAGGTCGGCCTGGACAACCGCGACGGCCTCTTCAAGCCCGGCATGCCCGCCACCGCCAGGTTCCAAGCGCCGGCGAGAGCCGGCGCGCCGGAGGCAGCCCCGGCGAAGGCCGGAGGCGCACAATGACCGCCGCCTCGACCCGGGACGGCCAGGCGGCAAGCAGCGATGGGAACACCGAGATGGTGGCAGTCGAGCGGCTGGTCCGGCGCTACGGCGACCTGGTGGCGGTCGACGACGTCAGCTTCCGGGTGGCCCGCGGCGAGATGTTCGGCCTGATCGGCCCGGACGGCGCCGGCAAGACGACCACCCTGCGCGTCATCCTCGGGCTGCTGGCGCCGCACGGCGGCACCGTCCGCACCTGCGGCCTCGACCCCATCCGGCAGGGCGTCGACCTCAGCCGCCGGATCGGCTACCTGTCCCAGCGCTTCTCGCTCTACGGCGATCTCTCGGTCGACGAGAACATCGCCTTCTTTGCCGCCATCCACGGCGTCGCCGACTGGCAGCCGCGGCGAGACGAGCTGCTCGACCGCCTGCGCATGACGCCGTTCCGCGGCCGTCTCGCCGACCGCCTCTCCGGCGGCATGAAACAGAAGCTGGCGCTGGCCTGCACCCTGGTCCACACCCCCGAGCTGCTGGTGATGGACGAGCCGACGACCGGCGTCGATCCGGTGTCGCGCCGCGACTTCTGGCGCATCCTCAACCGCCTGCAGCGGGACGGCATGACGATCCTGCTCACCACTCCCTACCTCGACGAGGCCGAGCGCTGCCAGCAGGTCGCGCTGATGGACCGCGGCCGGCTGCTCAGCTCCAGCACCCCCGACGCCCTCCGTGCCACCGGCCGGCAAGCCCGCCAGGCGCTGATCGAGCTCACCGTCAATCCCAGGCGGCAGGCCGAGGAGCTGCTGGCCGGCCTCCCGGACGTCGCGGAGGTGGAAGCGTTCGGCGAGCGGCTCCACGTCACCCTGCGCGACGTCGATCCGGGCGAAGCCGGCGCCGCCTGCGAGCGCCTCGCCGGCGAGCTCGCCGCGGCCGGCATCGAGGTGCACCAGGCCCGCTCCGTGCCGCCGTCGCTCGAGGACATCTTCATCGCCAAGATCCGCGCCGCCGAGAGCGCCGCCTCCCGCGCCGGGGCGACCGAGGTGACGCCATGACCCGCCATAGCACCCGCCTGCGCTCATGCTCCAGGATCGCGGACCGCCTGCCGCCGCGGATCGCCGCGGCAGCCATGCTGATCCTGGTGCTCGCTTCGGCCACCGCGCCAGGCGATCCGCTGCCGGCGCCCGTACGCCTCACCCTCGCGGAGGCGCTGAGCCGGGCGCGCGAGGCCTCGGCCCATCTTGCCGAGCTGCGGTCGCTGGCCGCCGCTGCCGGCGCCGGGCTGAACGGAGCGCGTGCCGAGCGGCTGCCCAAGATCGATGCCTCGGCCAGCTATACCCGCCAGTCCGACGTGCCCGAGCTGCGCCTCACGCTGCCGGGGGTGGGCACCGAGACGGTGTTCCCGAACATCCCGGACAACTACCGCGGCCACCTCGGCCTCGAGCTGCCGCTCTACACCAGCGGCCGGATCGCGAATGCGGTCACCGCCAACGCCGGGCAGCTCACCGCGGCCAACCAGGACGTGCAACAGGGGCGCGCCGACGTCGAGCAGGAGACCGCCGCGGCTTACTGGACCCTGGTGACGGCGCGCGACAGCGAACGCGTGCTGGCCGAGTCGCTGGTCGACTACGACGCCCATCTCAAGGAGTCCCGCGACCGCCGCGACCTCGGCATGGCGGCGAGCAACGAGGTGCTGGCGGTCCAGGTGCAGCGCGAGCAGGCCGAGCTCGCCCGGCTGCAGGCCGCGAGCTCCGCGGCGGTCGCCAACGCCAACCTGCAGCGGCTCCTCGACCTGCCGCCGGGCACCGGCATCGAGCCCGTCGAGCCGCTCGCCGAGCCCGCGCCAGCGCCGCCAGCCGTCGAGCCGCCCGAGGCGCTGGTCGCCGCCGCCGAGGCGGCGCGGCCCGAGATCGTCGCCCTGCGCAGCCGCATTGCCGCCGGCCGTGCCAACGCCGCCGGAACGCGGGCCGGCCTCTGGCCGCAGGCCAACCTCTCGGCCGGCTACGACTACGCCAACCCGAACCCCCGCATCCTGCCGCTCGAGCCGCGGTGGAAGGGCAGCTGGAGCGTCGGCGCCGTCGTCTCGCTGTCGCTCTTCGACGGCGGCCGCACCGCCGCCGCCGCCGCCCAGATCGACGCCCAGGCCGACGCCCTCGGCCACCGCCTCGAGGACCTCGAGCGCCGCGTCCGGCTGGAGGTGACCCAGCGCCTGCTGGAGCTGAGCACCGCCCGCCAGGCGGCTGCCGTCGCCGTCGCCAACCTCGACTCGGCGCACGAGAACGTGCGCGTGGCGCGCGACCGTTACCACGAGGGCGTCATCCCGTCCTCGGAGCTGCTCGACGCCGAGACCGCGCTGTTGCGCGCCGGCCTCGACCGCACCAACGCCCTCGCCCAGGTGCGCGTCGCCCTGGCCAACCTCGAGCGGGCGGTCGGCCGATGACCCAGCCTTCCCAGCCCGCGGCCGCGGCCTCGTCCGCGCCGGTGATCGAGGTCGCGGGGCTGGTCAAACGCTTCGGTGACTTCACCGCCGTCGACGACGTCAGCTTCACCGTCTCGCGCGGCGAGGTCTTCGGGCTGCTTGGCAGCAACGGCGCCGGCAAGTCGACCATCATCCGCATGCTCTGCGGCCTGATGCATCCCACCGCCGGCGGGGCGCGCGTCGCCGGCCTCGACGTCGCCGCCGAGCCCGAGCGTCTCAAGCGGCGGATCGGCTACATGACCCAGCGCTTCAGCCTCTACGACGACCTGCCGGTCGAGCAGAACCTGCGCTTCTTCGGCGGCATCTACGGCCTGCGTGGCGCGGAGCTCGCCGCGCGCCAGGCCTGGGCGCTGCGCATGGCCGATCTCGCCGGCAAGGAAAAGCTCCTCACCGGCTCGCTGCCCGCCGGCTGGAAGCAGCGGCTCGCCCTGGGCTGCGCCCTGCTGCACCGCCCCGAGATCGTCTTCCTCGACGAGCCGACCGGCAGCGTCGATCCGGTCTCGCGCCGCCGCTTCTGGCAGCTGATCGACGGCCTGGCGCGCGATGGCGTGACCATCATCGTCACCACGCATTACCTGGACGAGGCCGAGCGCTGCGACCGCCTGGCGCTGATGCACGACGGCCGCCTGGTCGCTCTCGGCACGGTCGCCGAGCTCAAGGAGGTCTTCGCCGGCAGGGTCCTGCTCGAGGTGACCTGCCCGCGCTTCCTCGACGCCCTGCGCCGCCTCGAAGGCGCCGAGTGGGTGCTCGAGGCGACCGTCTTCGGCACCCGGCTGCACGTGGTGGTCGCGGATGCGGAGGACGGGCGGCGCCGCATCGCCGAGGCGCTCACCGCGGACGGCAACACGCCCTTCGCCGTCGAGCGCATCGTGCCTTCGCTCGAGGACGTCTTCATCCACCTGATCGAGCGTGCCACCGGCGAACACCGCGAGCAGCGCGAGCACAGCGAGCGCGGTAACCGCCAGGGGGGCCCCGGGCCATGAGGCCCAACAAGGTCCGCGCCGTCGCCGTCAAGGAATTCCGCCAGGCGGCCCGCGACCCGCTGACGCTCGCCATGCTGCTCGGCCTGCCGACCATGATGCTGCTGCTCTACGGCTATGCCGTGAACTTCGACGTGCGCCACATCCGGCTGGCGATCGAGGACCGCGACAAGACCGCCGCCAGCCGCGACCTCGGCGCGGCGTTCGTCAACTCCGGCTACTTCGACCTGGTCGCCGACCTGCCTGCCGGCGCCGACCTCGAGCGCCTCACCGAGCGCCGCCGGGCCCAGGCCGTCCTGGTGATCCCCGAGACCTATGGCCGCGACGTCGCCGCCGGCCGCACCGCGCGCGTGCAGCTGGTGATCGACGGCGCCGACGCCAACACCGCCACCACCGTCCTCGGCTACGCGTCCTCCATCGCCGCCGAGGCCGGGTCCGAGGTCACCCGCTCCCAGCTCCTCCGCAGAGCCGGGACCGGTTCTCGTAGCGGTAGCGGCGCGAGCAGGATCGCGCCGATCGATTACGAGCCGCGCGTCTGGTACAACCCCGAGCTCAAATCGACCCAGTTCCTGGTGCCCGGCCTGGTCGGCTTCATCCTGATGCTGACCGCGGTGCTCTCGACCGCGCTGTCGGTGGTGCGCGAGAAGGAGCGCGGCACCATGGAGCAGCTGCGCGTCAGCTCGCTGACGCCGGGCGAGCTGCTGGTGGGCAAGACCATCCCCTACCTGGCGATCTCGTTGCTGGCGACGGCCATCATCCTGCTCGCCGCCCGCGCGCTGTTCGGCGTCGTGGTGCGCGGCAGCTACCTCGACCTCTTCGCCGTCACCTTCGTCTACCTGGTCGGCGCCCTGGGTCTCGGCCTCCTGGTATCGAGCGTCGCCGATTCCCAGGCGATGGCGTTCCAGCTCGGCGCCGCCACCTCGATGCTGCCGTCCATCCTGCTCTCCGGCTTCATCTTCCCGATCCGCTCCATGCCCGCCGTGGTGCGGGGCCTGACCTACGCGGTGCCGGCGCGCTACTTCCTGGTGGTGCTGCGCGGCGTGATCCTGAAGGGCGCCGGGCTCGCGCCCTACCTCACCGACCTGGCGTTCCTGCTCGCCTACGCGCTGGTCGTGATCGGCCTGGCCTTCGCGCGGCTGACCAGGAAGGAGATCTGAGGAAGCGATGTACGGGTTGCTGCGGGTGATCGTCAAGGAGCTGTTCCAGCTGCGGCACGACCGCAAGATGATCCCGGTCCTGGTCGTCGGCCCGCTCATCCAGATGCTGGCCCTGGGCTACGCCGCCAACACCGACGTCAACCAGATCCCGACGCTGCTGGTGGACCAGGACCGGACGCCGGCCAGCCGCGCCCTGGCCGACCGCTTCACCGGCTCCGGCTACTTCACCCTGGTGGGCGCCGTCGCCTCTCCCGACCAGGTCGAGCCCTGGCTGGTGGACGGCCGCGCCCAGGTGGCGCTGGTCATCCCGGGCGGTTACGGCGAGGATGTCGCCGCCGGACCCGCAAGCCATCCGCCGCGCGTGCAGGTGCTGGCGGACGGCACCGACGCCAACTCGGCAGTGGTGGGCCTCGGCTACGCGTCCCGCATCCTCGGCGACGTCGGCGCCGAGCTGGCGAGCCGGCCCGGGACGGCCTCGCCGGCTCCCGGGCGGACCGGAACGGCCGCGAGCGCGACCGCTGCCGCCGCCGGCATCGAGCTGGTGCCGCGCGTCTGGTACAACCCGGACCTCAGGAGCCGCTGGTTCTACGTCCCGGCGGTGCTCGCCATGGTCCTGCTGCTGGTCGTCATGATCCTGCCGTCGATGGCCGTGGTGCGTGAGAAGGAGATCGGCACCCTCGAGCAGATCATCGTGACACCGCTCGCCCCCTGGCAGCTCATCCTCGGCAAGCTGGCGCCCTTCGTGGCCATCGGCCTGATCGACCTCCTGTTGGCCACCGGCGTCGCGCGCTGGCTGTTCGGGGTGCCCCTGCGCGGCTCGTTGACGCTGCTGGTGCTGCTCACCCTGCTCTACCTGCTCAACACCCTGGGCCTCGGCCTGTTGGTCTCGACCCTGGTCAACACCCAGCAGCAGGCGATGATGTTCTCGGCCTTCGTGATCATGGTGCCGATGATCTATCTCTCGGGCCTCATCTTCCCGATCGAGAACATGCCGCACGCCATCCAGGTCGTCACCTACGCCGTCCCCGTGCGCTACTACGCCAACATCATCCGCGGCATCTTCCTCCGCGGCTCCGGCCTCGCCGTCCTCTGGCCCGACGCCCTCGCCCTCCTCGGCATCGGCATCTTCCTCCTCACCCTCGCCTCGTTACGCTTCCGCAAGAGCCTCGACTGAGCGCGCCCGCGCCGCCGGCAGGCCCCGCGGCGGCCTCAACGCGAGCTTGGGCGCCCCGGCGGCGGCGCGGATGGATCGACCATCGCGGCATCCGTCCGCGAGAAGTCGTTGCCCTTGCACAGCAGCGCCTCGTTCGACGACCGTGCCAGTGCGTAGCTGCAGCAATCCCCCAGGTTGAGAGCGGCGGCATGACGTCCCTTGCCGAACTTCGCATACGCCGCTCGCGCCAGCAGCGTCTGATCGGCGTCGAAGCTCACGACGATCAGGCCGGCTGCATGAAAGAGGAGGTCCAGCTCACGGGTGCCAGCAGGACCCTTCCGCGCATGGATCACGATGGCCGCCTCCAACGCCGAGACGGCGCTCACCAGGCGCTTCGGGTCGCTGGCGATCGCCCGCGCGAAGAGCTCGGCATCCGGCTCACGCAGCAGGATCGCAAGCAACGCGGAGGAATCGATGACCATCAGCGGAAAGCGCCGATGTCGTCATAGGCCAGGATTTCGTCGGCGCTGCGGCCGTCCAGGTCGGGTAGGGAGCTGCACCGCCTGCTGATCTCGAGCAGAGTCTCGACGAGGTCCGGAGCGGTGCGCCGGCCCTTGAGGCGTTCCAGGCGCTCTTCGAGAGAGTGCAGCACGGCCTCGGTGAGGCTCTCTCCCGTTTGAGCGGCCACCTCCCGGGCAAGCTTCTCGGTCGCGGAATGCTTGATGTTGAGCGCCATCGCCGACTCGCCTCCCTGGTAGGAATGTACCACCAATGGTGGAATCCACCAAAAACCGCGTCAGTTAGACAAGATCGAGGGCGTGAGTGCCGCGGCAAGAAAGCGAACCTCGGGCGTGACACGGCCCTTCTCCCACGTGCCGAGGGTGGCGCGGCGCTGGATTCGGATCAGAGCGGGAGATTGACGACGCCCGCTGCGCCGATGTGCCGGGAGGATCGCGTTACTCGGCCCGGAGCAGAATGCCGTTGACGACGCTGAAGATGGCGCCGTTGGCGCCGATGCCGACCGCCAGGGTCAGCACTGCGATGGCGGTGAAGGCCGGGGCTTTGAGGAGGCGGCGGAGCGCATGCTTGATCAGCATGACTCATCATACGGTCCTTCCGCGCGCGAAGTTTCTCGCCGCGTTGCTTACGCCGCGGGCGATTCTCCATGCATGGCCGACCACCTCCTGAAGCGCCGCCCGTGAGGCGGAAGCGGCGCGGAGGGGTCGGTCATCCACCAAGCTGTCGACCTCAGCCCGTCGCCGGAGCTGCCGCGATCGCGAGCGCGCGCCGGCCGAGGGGACGCATGACGGTCTCGGCGAACCGCTCCATCTCTTCGTACTGCGGGCTGAATTGCAGGAGCAACAGGTCGACGCCGGCCTCCTCGAAGCGGCCCACCTGTTCCTGGAGCTGCGCGGGGGTGCCGACCAGGCCCGCCCGCAAGCCGCGGTTCGACACCGAGTAGTCCTCGATCGACAGCTTCTGCTCGAGCTGTGTGCCGGCCAGCCATTGCTGGAAGTTGGCGAAGCCGGCGGCACTCTGCTGCACGTCGGTGATGCGGGCCAGCTCGGCCCTGGCGGCACCCTCGGATTCGCGCACCACGACGTAGCCGGCGACGCCGAACCGCAGCGGCGGCAGTCCGAGCCGCTCCCGGCGCGCGCTCATGTCGGCCACCTTGGCGGCCACTCGCTCCGGAGGGTCGCCGTGCATGAGGTAGGCATCGCAGCGGCGGGCGATGAGCTCCTTGGCCGCCTCGGACTCGCCGCCGGCGTACAGCACGGGGCGGGGACGCGCGAGCGGCTTCGGCTGCAGCACGTTGCCGTCGACCCGGTAGAAGCGGCCCGAGTACGAGAACCGATCGCCGGACCAGACGCCGTCGAGCACCTCGAGCCATTCGGCGGTGCGGGCATAGCGCTGGTCGTGCTGCTCGAAATCGACACCGTACATCCGGGCCTCGTCGGCCCACCACGACGACACGACGTTGAGCGACAAGCGGCCGCCGCTGATGTGATCGATGTTGGCTGCCTGCTTGGCGAGCAGGGCCGGCAGGTGAAAGGTCGGGCGGACCGCCACCATCAGCTCGAGCTCGGCGGTGACCGCTGCGAGCGCCGCCGCGGTCGACCAGGCGTCCAGGGCGGGCGCCTCGATCCCCTTGATGTCGTTGAGGTTCAGCTCGGCGAGCAAGGTCACGTCGAAGCCGATCTGCTCGCTGCGCTGGGCAAGGCGGCTGACGTAGTCCCAGGTCGCCGGCATGCCCTCGTCGGCGACGTTGCGCAGCCAACCGCCGAAGACCGGCAACCAGTAGCCGAAGCGCATGCCGCGGCGTTCCTCCTGCCTGCCGGCGGTTCCTGCCGCGACGGCCGTGCTCGCGCCCGGCGCGCTCTCAGCCCGCATGATGCACCTCCATCTCGGCTTCGAGGTAATCGGCGAGCGGCACGAACGGATCGAAGCCGACGACGCGCTGGCCGTCGGCGACGAAGTTCGAGAGCGCGTTGATGTCGTAGAAGTAAGGCCTGCCGTCGCGGTCGTCGACGATCAGCTCGATGCCGCCGACGTCGATGCCGGCATGGCGCATGATGCGCTCGGCGTCGGCAACGACGTCCGGCGGCGGCGTCACGCCTTCGACGCGCAGCCCCGCCTTCGGCGCTTCGACCGCGCAGGCGTTGCCGAGCTCGACGCCCCCCGCCGTCCTGCAGATGTCGGCGGGGCACAGGTCGAACGTCTCGCCGCTCAGGAAGACCTTGATCCCGTACAGGAACTTGCCCCCGACGACCTCCATCCGGGTGATGTGGCCGCCGCGCGCGGGGATGAACTCCTGGACCAGCGCCACGTGGTCGAGACCGAGATCGATGGTGCCTGCCGCGGCGGCGGCGCCGAGCTCCGCCGGCGAGTCGTAGCGCGTCACCCCCACGCCGCTGCCACCGACGTTGGGCTTGAGCACGACCGGGAAACGCAGGCCCCGGGCCGCCGCGGCGGCCTGCCCGGGATCGTGGATGATGCGCGTGCTGGGCGCGGGAAGCCCCAGCGACCGCAGCAGCGACAGCTGCAACGCCTTCGACGTCTCGTGGCGAAAGGCCTCGAGGCCGTTGATGACGCGGACGCCAGCGTGCTCGAGGCCGGCGAGGTAGTGCAGGGTGTAGAAGACCTGGCCGTGGCTCCGCCGGTAGGCTGACGGGCTCATGCGATTGAAGACGACCGGGTAGCGCCGATCGCCGGCAGGCTTAGCCTCGCTCGCGTCGGCGTCGGCCGCATCGCCCGCATCGCCCGCAGCGCCCGCAGCGAGGGCAGCGGTGGCGCCGTTGCCGCCGCGGCCGGCGAGGCCCGCCGGGTCGTAGAAGTGCGACCCGGCATGAAGCTTGACGTAGGGCGTGCCGCGGCGATCCAGCTCGGCGAACAGGCGCTCGAACCAGACCGGGTGCTCGTAGTAGACGGCGAGCGGACCCGGACCGATCCGGGCCGCGCCGCTCGCTGCGGAAGGTGAGGCGGCCAGCTGTTGAGTGGACAAGAGGGGGGTCTCCGTCTAGATTACTAATCTGGTCACAAATAGGGAGGATAGCCCAAACCCGCGCCCGGCGGCAAGGGAGGGCCGGACGCAAGAAGGGCCGCCCGCAGGCGGCCCTTCTCACGCAACGCGTATCCGGCGCGAGCCGTTACGGCAGTTGCAGAACCCAGGCGCTGCGGCCGTGGGTCGCGGCGTAGAGCAGGCGCGCGCTCGGGATGATGGTGAGGGCGGGGACCTCGACCATCGGCAGGCCCGAGCCGGCGACGGTCCAGGTGGTGGAGGCGTTCGCGAGACGCAGCACGCCGAAGTCGGTGGAGACGTAGAGGTCGCCGTTGACGTCGTCATGCGCGACGCCGTTGGCCGGCAGGTTGGGGAAGCTGGTGCCGTCGAGCGACACGAAGGTGGCGGTGGCGCCGTTCCAGGTGACGTCGAAGACGTGACCCGGCTGGGCCGGGGTGTTCTGGTTGTAGCCCGAGTAGACGATCCAGGCATGGTGCGGATTGGCGGCATCGACGGCGATCGCGGCCGGGAACCGGCCCGGGGAGCTCGTCGAGGTGTTGTCGATCCGCGTCCACACCACCGACGACGCGGGCGCGTCGGAGTTGTCGGAGATGAACACGCGGCCGGCGCCGGTCGAGACCCACACCGTGCCGGTGTTGCCCGGGTCCGGCGAGCGCCGGATCGCCGACACGGCCCCGCCGCGGCGGGAGCCGCCGTAGGCCGCGCTCGTCAGGTCGGTGGCGCCCGGCGGGCCGATGCGGACGAAGTCGCCGCAGGCCGGATTGGCCGCCGAGGTGGTGAACTCGGAGCAGTTCGCCTCGAGGAAGTCGCGGTTGCCGGCCCAGTCCTGGGTGCGCCAGACGCTGAACGAGCCCTGGAAGATGGTGCCGCCGTTGGCCGGGTTCGGGTCGGCCACGATGGGCGGATAGAAGTACGAGCCCTCGGGGCTCGAGAGGATCACCCCGGTCGCGACCACCCACTTCGTCGGATCGCCCTTGCGGAAGTTGACGTCGTTGGCCTGGCCGGTGAAGGTGTTGAAGCGCAGCCCGTCGTCGGCGGAGCTGAAGCCGGACTGGCCGCCGTCGCCGTACATGATCTGCGACGCGACGACGTTCGAGCCGGTGAGCTGCCAGGTGCCGTTGTCCTGCGTGCCGCCCATGAGGTTGTTGCCCGGGCGCTTCGAGCTGGTCGACAGGCTCTGGAACTGCAGCGTCGAGAAGTCCTTGTTCACCTGGGACAGCTGGCCCGGCACGCGGAAGAGCAGGCTCTTGCAGTAGGCGTCGGCGGAGGCGTTGAGGCCGCGCTGGTCGCACTTGTAGGACACGTCACCGAAGGTGCCGTCCGAGCGGACGACGCCGCCGTCCGAGCCCTCCCAGTACTGGAAGGGGTTGCCCGGGTTGGTGACGATCGCGTGCTGGTCGGGGTGAGTGAAGTCCGCGTGTTGCGGACTGCTGTCCTGGGTCAGGTCGCTCCAGGTGGCCCCGCCGTCGGTGGACAGCAGCACGGCGCGGGCATTGGAGGGGCCGTGGTCCTGCGCATAGTCGAACGAGCCCATCAGGTAGACCACGTCGGGGTTGCCTGCCGGCGAGTAGACGACGTTGTCATACCAGCACTGGCCCTCGCAGTAGTTGATGTTCTGAGCGGTGGTCATGTCCACGAAGCTGGCGTTGGTCGCCGTCTGGGCGTTGTTGGTGCGATAGAAGCGCGCCTGGGGCCCGCCCGACGCGCCCTGGCCGACGTACATGCGGGTGGTGCCACCGACGTTGGCGAGGGCGAACTCGGAGCGGTCGGTGTTGTTGGCGTTGTTCGGGGTGTTCAGCGGGTTCTTGATCTGCGTCCAGGTCGCGCCGGCGTTGGAGGAGCGCCAGACGCCGGCGCCGAGGAACGAGGCGTAGTAGACCGAGCCGCTGTTCGGGTCGACCCTGACCTCGTTGACGCCGCGCGCCGAGCCTTCCGCGCCGGTGACGTTGACGAAGGTGGCGCCGCCGTCGGTGGACTTGTAGACGCCGAAAGCCACGGCGATGGGTGGGCTGGAGGTCGCGCCGCCGTCCGTCTCGCTGATGCCGCGCACGGCACGGGCGATGCCGACGAGGATCGAGCCGTCCGGCGCCACCGCGATGGAGGAGGCCGCGCGGCCCTGGAACTGGGAGCTGCCGGACAGCAACGCCCAGGTGGCGCCGCCGTCGGTGGACCTGTAGACGCCCATGCCGGCTTCCGAGTCGGAAGAGACGTTGGGCTCGCCCGTCCCCGCGTAGATCGTCTGGCCCGTCGGATCGGTCGGGTCGACGACCAGCGAGCCGATGGCGTTGGTGGCGAAGCTGCCGGAGACGAACTGCCATTGCGGGCTGCCGGCCAGCCCATCCGGCGTCCGCCAGATGCCGCCGCCGGCCGCCCCGACGTAGACCGGGCAGGCGCCGTGCTGACAGCTCGGGCCGATGGCCATCGCCGTGACGCGGCCGGCCGTCACGTAGTCCGCATTGTCGCCGAGGACGTTCAAGACCGCCGGCACCTTCGCCGTGCTGGGGCCGATCAGCTGCCAGGTCCCGGGAGAGCCGGCTCCGGCCGCCAGCGCCGCCCAGGCATTCTGCGCGGCGATGGTCTGGTCCATGGTGATCTCCGCGGCGGGATACGCCCGCTGCAGGTAGGCCTCGATGTCGGGAGTGGAGTCGGGGTTGCGCACCTCGTTCGCGCCGATGGCCGCTTCCGCGTTCTTGCCCGCCGCGATCTCGAGGAGGCTCCCCTTCGCGTGGACGAAGGGTTGCACGCTCCGGGCGCTCGCGACAGCCGATCTCCTGGCCGCGGCCAGGCCGACGGCGGCAGCCGCCAGCGCCAGCGCGGCCACGCCGGCAACGGCAATCCGGACAAAGCTCCTTCTCTTCATGAGACGTCTCCTTTGACGAGTGAACATTGATGATCATTCAAGCGAATGCCGCCGGGCAGCGGCGCGGCAGGGTGCGTGAATGCAGGGGAAGATCTCGTGACAGGACCGATTGCCACAGCGTTTCTCGAGATGCAAGATCAGGGCCGGAATGCCCGACGCCGAGCGCGGCGCGGTCTCCGCATCCTCGTGGTCGAAGCTCCGCCCAAATGGGAAGTGGCCGCCGGACCGAGAAGAGGGACAGCCGGGCGACGGGGACGTCCGCCGGCTGGTACGGCTACACTAGCGCCGGCGCGCACGTCGCGTAGGCGCACGACAGCACGACAGGGAAGCACGACAAGGAGAGAATGACCCATGAGCAAGAAGCTGAACCGTCGCGACTTCCTCATCGCCGGCGCCGGCGCCGGCCTGGCCGCCGCGGCGCCCGGCCCGCTGTTCGGCAAGGCGCCGGCGGTGATCGCGTCGCCGGCCGCGAGGCCGGTCGTGATCTCCTCGGCCAACGGCAACAAGTTCAAGAACGGCGGCGACGTCACCTGCGTGCAGAAGGCCTGGACCATGATCGCCCAGGGGTCCGACGTGCTCGACGCGCTGATCGCCGGCGTCAACATCGTCGAGCTCGATCCCGAGGACGACAGCGTCGGCTATGGCGGCCTGCCGAACGCCGACGGCGTCGTGCAGCTCGACGCCTCCTGCATGCACGGCCCGAAGCGGCAGGCCGCCGGCGTGGCGGCGCTCGAAGGCGTGCGCACCCCGTCGCTCGTCGCCAAGGCGGTGATGGAGCAGACCGACCATCATCTCCTGGTGGGCAAGGGCGCGCAGGACTTCGCCCGCCAGCTAGGTTGGAAGATCGAGGACGACCTGAACACCGAGAAGTCGCGGCGTCTCTGGCTGGAATGGAAGCGGCGCACCGACCCCGAGCATTACCTCGATCCCAAGCAGCGCGCCGTCGCGGGCCACCGCGCGGCGCTCGAGATGGTGCGCGACGGGCTGATCGAGCGCGAGCACCTCTGGGGGACGATCAACTGCGACGGCGTCAACGCCAAGGGCGAGGTCTGCGGCGTGACCACCACCAGCGGCCTGGCCTGGAAGATCCCGGGGCGGGTCGGCGACTCGCCGATCCTCGGCGCCGGCCTGTACGTGGACGGGTCCGCTGGAGCGGCGGGGTCGACCGGACGCGGCGAGGCGAACCTGTACAACCTCTCGTCCTACGCCATCGTCGAGGCCCTGCGCCGCGGCGCCCACCCGAAGGACGCCGCCGTCGAGGCCCTCAGGCGGGTGGTGGCGAACACCGTCGAGAGACGGCTGCTCAACGGCCGTGGCCAGCCGAACTTCGACCTCAACTTCTACGTCCTGGCGCGCAACGGCGAGCACGCCGGCGTGTCGATGTACCCGTCCCACTTCGCGGTCTGCACCGAGAAGGGCCCCGAGACGCTGGCGACCGAGGCGCTCTACGAAGGCAAGCCACTGCCTTGAGCTCGGCCCGTCTCAGCGGCCCCGCAGCCGCCGGTGCTGGCGGAGCAGCGGCTCGACGGTCGCCGCCACGGCCTCGGCGAGACGGGCATGGCCGAGGTCGTTCGGGTGCACCTCGTCGGCCTTGAGGCTCGGATCGAAGAGGATCTGGCGCAGGACGTCCCGCACCACCGGCACGCGGTAGCGCTTGCCGAGCCGCGCGTAGATCTCGCCGTGGCTGCCGCCGCCGAACGGCCCTGCGACGGCCACCAGCACCGGCAGCACCCGTGCCGCCAGGAGCTGGCGGACGATCCCGTCCAGCGCCTCCTCGGTGCTCTCGGCCGGCACCTGGCGCAGGATGTCGTTGCCGCCCAGCTCGACGATCACCAGCCAGGGGTCCTGGGCCAGCACCTGCGGCAGGCGCGCCAACCCGGCGGCGGCAGTGTCGCCGGGCACACCGTCGTTGATCACCGCGACGCCGAGGCGCGCGGCCAGCACCTCGGGATAGCCGTGGCCGTCCGTGGCGCCGACGCCGGCGGTGATCGAGTCGCCGAGGCAGACGATGGCGGTGCCCGGCGAATCGAGGTTCTGCGGCGCGCGGCGGCAGCCGGCGGCGCCGGCGGCGCTGCTCGAGATTGAGGGCCTCAAGAAGCATTTCGGCGCCGCCGCGGGGCCG
>DATNKH010000481.1:0-3717 GCA_035603475.1 Thermoanaerobaculia bacterium | reverse complement strand
CGGCCCCCGGCCGCACACGGACTGGCCAGGGGGCCGCCACCAGGGCCGCCACGGGGCTGCCACAGGAGATGAAACGATGGACGTCATCCAGTACCACGATCCAGAGGGGCAGACGATGGTGGCGCGCGTGCCGCCGGACGGCACCTGGGACATCCGCCTGGGCAGCCAGCTGATCGTCGAGGAGAGCCAGCAGGCGGTGTTCTTCCGCGACGGCAAGGCGCTCGACACCTTCAGCCCCGGCCGCCACACCCTCGCCACCCAGAACGTCCCGATCCTGACGCGGCTGCTCAGCATCCCGTTCGGCGGCACCTCGCCGTTCCAGGCGGCGGTGGTCTTCGTGTCGAGCAAGACGTTCCTCGACCTCAAGTGGGGCACCAAGGAACCGGTCGTCTTCCGCGACAAGGAGCTGGCGATGGTGCGGCTGCGCGCCTTCGGCAAGTTCGCGGTGCGCATCGCCAACGCCCAGCTGTTCGTCAACAGCATCGTCGGCACGCGCGGCGCCTACTCGACCGAGGGCGTCGAGAGCTACTTCCGCGACGTCATCGTGGCGCGCCTGACCGACGTGCTGGGTGAGAACCTGACCTCCATCTTCGACCTGCCGAAGCTGTACGACGAGCTGGGGATGGGCCTCAAGTCGCGCGTGGCCGACGACTTCGGCAAGTACGGCATCGAGCTGGTGGACCTCTTCCTCGGCGCCATCACGCCGCCCGAGGAAGTGCAGAAGATGATCGACGAGCGCAGCGGCATGGGCGCCCTCGGCGACATGAACACCTACCTCAAGTTCAAGACCGCGCGGGCGATCGGCGACGCGGCCCAGCAGCCGGGCGGCGCCGGCGGCGTCCTCGGCGCCGGCCTCGGGCTCGGCATGGGTGCGGGTGTCGGGGCGATGCTGCCCGGCATGATGCGCGACGCGATGCAGGGCGGCGGCCCGGCCCCGCAGACGGCGCCCCCGGCCCCGCCGGCCGCCACCGCCTCGCCCTCGCCGGCTCCCGGGTCACCGCCCACGGCCGGCGCGGGCGCCGCGCCGTCCCCGGGGACGGCATCGCCGGGGGCCGGGGGCGCCGCCGGCGCCGCCTTCTGCTTCAACTGCGGTCAGAAGCTGCCTCCGGGCGCGGTCTTCTGCCCGTCCTGCGGTACCAGGGTCGCCGCGGCATAGCCCTGCAAGGAGTCGACCCGAAGGGAACCAGCTGTGAGCTCGCGCGAGCCCGGGACCATCTTCGACGGCAAGTACGAGATCGTCCAGCCGTTGGCCAGCGGCGGCATGGGCGAGGTCTACCTCGTGCGTCACGTCCACCTGCAGGAGCTGCGGGTGGTCAAGATCCTGCGCCAGGACCTCGCCGCCGACCCGGTGGCGCAGAAGCGCTTCGTCCGCGAGGCCCGGCTCGCGACCCAGATCAAGCATCCGAACGTCGCCATCCTCTACGACTTCTCGCGCCTGCCCGACGGCAGCTTCTACATGGTCTGGGAGCACATCCAGGGCCAGGACGTCGGCGACTGGGTGCGGGAGCGCGGCCCTTTCCCGGTGGGCACCGCGATCCGGCTGGGCATCCAGGCGTTGCGCGGGCTGGGCGCCGTCCACTCGGCCGGCATCATCCATCGCGACGTCTCGCCCGACAACCTGATGATCATGGAGAACAACCGCCAGCAAGCCTGGCTGAAGATCATCGACCTCGGCCTGGCGAAGAACCTGGCGCCGGAGGACAGCACCAGCAGCGGCAGCTTCGAGATCACCCAGGTCGGGATGTTCATGGGCAAGCTCCAGTACTGCTCTCCCGAGCAGGCCGGCACGGCGAGCGGCGAGATCCTCGACCGCCGCACCGACCTCTATTCGTTCGCCCTGGTGCTCTACGAGATGGTGACCGGCCTGCCGCCTTTCGAGTCGGAGAGCCCGCACGGCTTCATCTTCAAGCGGCTCTCCGAGGACCCGCTGCCGATGGTCGGACGCAACCCGGCGGTGGAGGTGCCGATCGAGCTGGACCGCGTGGTGCGGCAGGCGCTGGAGCGCGACCGGGAACGGCGCTACCCCGACTCGGTGAGCTTCATCATGGCGCTCGAGAGGGTCGAGAAAGCCCTGAGCAAGATCGAGACCCAGGAAGTCACGATGCCGCCCGGGGCGCGCGGCGCCGCGCGGCCGGAGGCGCCGCCGCGCCAGCGCAGCTCGAGCGAGCTGTCGCGGGCGGAGCGCATCGACCTGCTGGCCCAGATCGAGCGCGCCGCCAAGCGGGTCAGCGAGAGCTCGCTCGACCTGGCGCGCGCCGAGGGCGCCATCGCCGCCGGCAAGCTCGACGAGGCGCGGCGGTTGGTGGCGCAGATCGAAGCGGCGAACCCGCGTTCGGCCGGCCTGGACCGCATCAAGGAGCGATTGGCAGCCACCGGCCCCGCGGCCGCGGGTGGCGGCCCCGCACCATCCGCCACCCGCCCCGCCGCTCCTGCGCTGCCGCCAGTGAAAGCCGCTGCGCCACCGGCCGCGGCGACTGCCGGTCCGGTCGCGGCCCCGGCCCCGTCCATGCCTCCTGCCAGGACCGCTGCCGCTCCGCCCGCGCCCGCACCCGCGGCGCCGTTCCCGCCCAGGCCGGCCCCGGCCGCCCCACCGGTGGACGCCACGACGGCCGACCAGCGGCAGCGCACCGCCGAGGCCGAGAAGGCCCTGCGTCGCTACCTGGAGCGCAAGCAGCTGCCGCTGGCCCGGCTGGCGCTCGAGACCCTGCTCGAGCTGGCGCCGCAGCACCCCAACCGCACCGACTACGAGAGCTGGGTCACGCTGCTGGCCGACGAGGTGGAGCAGGACCGGCGCGCCGAGATCGCCCTCGCCGCCGCGCGCGAGGCGATCGTCCGCCGGGACTTCGCCAAGGCGCGCCAGGAGCTCGACCTGGTGCGGCGCAACGACCTCTCCGGCGAGCGCGCCGAGGCGCTCGAGCGCGAGCTCGAGGAGGTCGAGCAGGGACTGCGCCAGGGAGCTGACTTCGAGCGTCACAGGCAGCGGCTAGACGAGCTGCTGGCCGCCCGCAAGCTGGCCGAAGCGGAGCGCGAGATCGAGCAGCTGGCCGGTCTCGGGCTGAGCAACTTCACCCTCGACTCCTACCGCGAGAGGTTGCGCGAGGCGCGCCTCGCCACCGACCAGGAGCGGCAGGCGGCGCCGATCGAGAAGCGTTACCGCGAGGTGCTGCAGGCGCGGGACTGGTTCGCCGCCCGCGAGGCCGCGATGGAGATGGAGAGCATCGCGCCGGCCAGCCCGCGGGCGGCGGCCATGTACGGCGAGGTGGAGCGCCTCGAGTCCATCCACAAGCACCAGCAGGCGGCCGAGCAGGGAGTGCGCCAGGTCGACGCCTTCCTGGAGAAGGGCGATCTGCGCAACGCCGAGCTGGCCTTGCGCATCCTGCTCAGCATCGACCCCGAGAACCGGCACCGCAAGCGCCTCGAGCGCCAGCTGCGTGCCGGCCGGGCGTCGTAGCCGGCCGGGCCTATGACCACGCCCACCGACCGGGAGCGCCTGCTGCGCTATGCGTTCATGAAGCTGACGCGGGACTTCGACGCGCGTTTCGAGGCCCTGCTGCTGACCGGCCGGGTCTCCAAGTGGTACAGCGAGGTGGGCAACGAGGCCACCACCATCCCCGCCGGGCTCGCGCTCGGCGCCGGCGACGCGCTGTGCACCCTGCACCGTGACCTCGGCGCCATCCTGGCCGTCTACCTCGATCCGGCGCTGACCTTCCCGGGGCT
>DATNKH010000480.1:0-2407 GCA_035603475.1 Thermoanaerobaculia bacterium | reverse complement strand
CTCAAAGAGCAGGCCGGGTGAAGCTGATCGTCTGCGACACCGGTCCACTGGTCCATCTCTTCGAAGCGAATCTCCTCAACCTACCTCCGGACGGCGAGCGGAGGCTGAGCCGGACCGGCGCGGTCTGGTCAAGGCGACGCTGCGCACCTCGCCGACTGCATCAATGTCGGCGAGGCTCCGCGACGAGGGGCCCTGGCCCGCGCCCGCCGGTTGGTCGAGCTGGTGCCGGAAGGCTCAGCTATGGTGCTACTGAGAGCTCCGGGATCAGGTAAGACCACGCTCCTTAAGTACCTGGCGCTGCGCGTCGCGGCGGGAGAGGGGGATGCCCGGGGGCTCGGAGGTACCCGCCGACAGGCGGTTCAGGACTTCTCGGGGCTGGCTGCAGGCACGCACCTGGGCTTGATGTTGGGACGGTGTGGTCGACGAGGGTAAGCTTCTCGGCGGAGACTGCTCGACTCGGGAGGAGGTTGGCGGGATGCGGTACGTGCGATTGGGAAAGACGGAGCTCGAGGTCTCGGCGATCGCCTTCGGGACACGCGGCGTGCCGGCGCTCGAAATGCTCGGCCAGGACCTGCGTTATGCGGTGCGGACGATGCGCAAGAGCCCAGGCTTCACCGTGGTGGCGGTGCTTTCGCTTGCCTTCGGCATTGGCACCAACAGCGCCATCTTCAGCGTCGTGGACGCCCTCCTCTTGAAGGGACTGCCGGTGGCGGATGCCGATCGCCTGGCCGTTCTCAACAAGAATCTCGCGGGTGATCGCGCTCCCCTCTTCTCCTACCCCTCATTCCGCCGGCTCCAGGATTCGGGCACCGTCTGCACCGGGGTCATGGCTGTGACCGACGACTTCACCGCGGTGGTGCGGCCTCTGGGCGCCGGCCGGCCCGGGCGCGCGGCCCCTCGGGGCGGCTCGCCCGCTGCTCCAAATGGATCTTCCGGCGCCGCCTCGATTGTCGGTTCGCCGATCACTGCGATGGGCGGTTCCGGTTACACCGAGACGGCTGACTCTCAGCTCGTTTCCGGCAATTTCTTCGCCGTCCTGGGTGTCGGTGCCGCCATCGGGCGCACCTTCACCGCTGCCGAGGATGCCGTTCCCGGCGCCCACCCTGTGGCGGTCATGAGTCACGGCTACTGGGAAAGGCAGTTTGGCCGCGATCAGGCGGTGATCGGGGAGACTTTGGTGGTGAACGGCACGCCGGTCACGGTGCTCGGCGTTCTGCCGCGCGGCTTCCGCGGTGTGCTCGCAGACGAGGCCCCTGACCTCTTCCTGCCGGTGACGCTGCGCGACGCGTTGAAGTACCGCGGTAACATGAGCGTCGACGGCCCCGACGATCCCAAGCAGCCGGTCTGGAACCAGGTCAACGAGCACTGGCTGGAACTGCTGGCGAAACGCCGATCCGGGGTCAGCCTGGAGAGGGCGCGTGCCGTGCTCGGCGTGCTCTTCGAGCGCGAAAAGCAGGCGGAGATGGTGGGTCGGACCGACCCCGACGACCTTAGGCAGCTGCAGGCCGAAAAGCTCCTGGTCGAGCCCGGCTCGCGCGGCCTGGCGGACCGGCGGGAGACCCTCACCCGGCCCCTCCTCATCCTTATGGGGCTGGCCGGCCTGGTGCTGCTGATCGCGTGCACCAACGTCGCCACCCTGTTGATGGTGCGTGCCGACCGGCGGCGCAAGGAGATGGCGGTGCGGCTCAGCATCGGCGCCGGCCGCTCCCGCGTTCTGCGTCAACTGGTCACCGAGAGCCTCCTGCTGGCCGGCCTGGGGGGCGCCGTGGGCCTGGCCTTCGCCGCCTGGGGAAGCCGCCTACTCCTCCGCCTGGTCTCGCAAGGCGACGACCCGGTGCCTCTGGACGTTGATCTGGACTGGCGTAAGGTGGCCTTCGCCCTCGCTGTCGCCATGGTCACCGGTCTCGCGTTCGGCGTTGTGCCGGCGATGCAAGCCACGCGCGTCGATCTAGCCGCGGTCCTCAAGCAGGGGGCGCGCGCCATGAAGGGCGCCGGGCGCGGCGGCCACCGCCTGCCGCTGGGCCGGGTGCTGGTCGCGGCGCAGGTTGGCCTGTCGCTCGTCCTGCTCATCGGCGCCGGTCTCTTCGTGCGCAACCTGCAGAACCTGATGCGCGTCGATCCCGGCTACGCCACCGGCGGCCTGGTGACGGCGAAGATCAACCCCAGCCTTCTCGGCGTCGACGAGACCCGGTTGCCGGCGCTCTACGTGCGCCTGGTCGAGCGGCTGGAAGCGATCCCGGGGGTGCGATCGGCAAGCGTGTCCAGCTCCCGGCTGCTCACCAACAGCACCTCGACGAGCAATATCTCGCTTCCCGGCTACATCCCGCGCCCGAGCGAGAACATGGATGTGCAGCACTACACAGTCACGCCGCAATACTTCGCGACCGTCGGGCTGGCGCTCGTGGCC
>DATNKH010000479.1:0-5559 GCA_035603475.1 Thermoanaerobaculia bacterium | reverse complement strand
CGGGAAGGGCACACCTCGCTCTCGGCGCGCTCCGGCGAGGCGGCGCTCGAGATGCTCGAGCGCGAAGAGGTGGACCTGGTGCTGCTCGACCTGATGCTGCCGGGCATGTCCGGCATCCAGGTGCTGCGGGAGATCCGCCGCCGCGAGCCGGACCAGGTGGTGGTGGTGATCACCGCCTACTCGTCGATCGAGAGCGCCATCGAGGCGATGCGCGAGGGGGCGTTCCATTACATCCCGAAGCCGTTCAAGAACGAGGAAGTGCTGCTCACCGTGCGCAAGGGGCTCGAGCAGCGCCGCCTGGCGATGGAGAACCGCAGCCTGAAGCTGCAGCTGCGGCAGCGCTTCGGCCTCGACAACATCCTGGGCAAGAGCAAGCCCATGCAGCAGGTCTTCGAGCTCATCCAGCTCTCGGCGCCGGCCAAGAGCAACATCCTGATCATGGGTGAGAGCGGCACCGGCAAGGAGCTGGTGGCCAAGGCCATTCATCATCACTCGCGGCGCGCCGACGGGCCCTTCGTCACCGTCAACTCCGGCTCGATGCCGGCCGACCTGCTGGAGAGCAACCTCTTCGGCCACATCCGCGGCGCCTTCACCGGCGCGATCGCCAGCAAGAAGGGCCTCTTCGAGCTGGCCGCCGGCGGCTCCATCTTCTTCGACGAGATCGGCAACATCCCGCTCGACACCCAGGCCAAGCTGCTGCGGGTCATCCAGGAGAAGGAGTTCATGCGCCTGGGCGGCATCGAGACGGTGCGGGTGGACGTGCGCATCATCGCCGCCACCAATGCCGACCTCGAGGACGCGGTGCAGGGAGGACTCTTCCGCGAGGACCTCTACTACCGCCTGAACGTGATCACCGTGACGCTGCCGCCGCTGCGCAAGCGCAACGAAGACATCCCGCTCCTGACCCAGCACTTCCTCCACCACTATGCGCGGGAGAACGACAAGCCGCTGCACGAGATCTCGCCGCGTGCCATGGAGCTGCTGCTCGACTACCACTGGCCCGGCAACGTGCGCGAGCTCGAGAACGTCGTCGAGCGCGCCGTCGTGCTCTCCACCGGCGAATCGCTCGACGTGGACCTGCTGCCGTCCTCGGTGCGGCACCCGGAGACCGTCGGCTTCTCGGCACCCAGTCTGCCGGCCAACGGCATCTCGTTCAAGGAGGCGGTCTCCGACTACGAGCGCCAGCTGATCGTCAAGGCGCTGCAGAACTGCGGCGGCGTGCAGAAGAAGGCCGCCGAGATGCTGCGGGTCAAGCCCACGACGTTGCACGAGATGATGAAGCGGCTCAACATCTCCTCCGAGAGTGTCGTCGCGGTCTGATCCGGGGCAGCCGCGCGCGGGGCTCCCCTTTGGCGGGTCTGGCGCGGTAGTGTGTCCCTGTGGCTTGCTTTGGCTTGAAGCTTCTTCCAGAGAGGGTTCCATGAGGTACAGACGGCACAGACTCGAGATCCTGGCGGTCCCGCTGGCCGCGGCGCTGGCCGCGGCGGGAGCGCTGCCGGCTTTCACCTCGCCGCCGCCGGCGCCGGGGCTGCTCGCCCCGCTGTCCAATGGTGACGTCGTCGAGCTGCCGCCCCTCGACCCGGCCGTCCCGCGCCCCGATGCCGTGCTCGGCTATCCCGTGGGCAGCCGCTTCACCCACTGGGAGCACATCGCCGCCTACCTCGACGCCCTCGCCGCCGCGTCGCCGCGAGTCAAGGTCTGGGAGTACGGGCGCACCTACGAGGGGCGGCCGCTGAAGCTGGCCGCCGTCAGCAGCCCGGAGAACCTGGCGCATCTCGAGGAGATCCGGTCCCAGCGCCTCCGCCTCGCCGACCCCGAGACGCTCTCGAGGGGCGAGCGCGAGCGGCTCGCCAGCCGCCTGCCGGCGGTGGTGTGGCTGGCCTACGGCGTGCACGGCGACGAGGCGTCCTCCTCCGAGGCCGCCATGGTGACGGCGTACGCGCTCGCCGCCGCGCAGGGTGATTGGGCGCGGCTGCTCGACGACGTCGTCGTGCTGATCGACCCGCTGTGCAACCCGGACGGCCGCGAGCGCTACCTCCACGGCTACGAGCAGCGCCAGGGCGAGGCGCCGAACGTCCACCGCGTCGCCGCCGAGCACTTCCAGCCCTGGCCCGGCGGCCGCCAGAACCACTACCTGATCGATCTCAACCGCGACTGGGCCTGGGCGACGCAGCAGGAGAGCCGCGGCCGCATCGCCGCCTACCGCGCCTGGGAGCCCCAGGTCTACGTGGACTTCCACGAGATGGCCACGGACTCGAGCTACTTCTTCCCGCCCGCCGCCGAGCCGGTGCACCCGCGCATCGACCACCGCGTGCTCTCCTGGCTCGACACCTTCGGCCGCGCCAACGCCGAGGCGTTCGACCGCCAGGGCTGGACCTACTACAAGGCGGAGAACTACGACCTCTTCTACCCCGGCTACGGCGATTCCTACCCCAGCCTGCACGGCGCCATCGGCATGACCTACGAGATGGCAGGGGGCGGCCGCGGCGGGCTCGCGGTCGACCGCGCCGACGGCACCCTGCTGACCCTGGCCGACCGCATCGGCCGGCACCTCACCACCTCGCTGGCCACGGTGCGGACCGCCGGGCGCAACGCCCACCGGCTCTTGCAGGACTTCGTGGCGACCCGCCTGAAGGCCGCCGAGGGCTCCGGGCGCATCTACCTCTGGCCGGCCGACCAGCCGGAGGCGCACGCGCTCGCCGACCTGCTCGAGCTGCACGGAGCGCGGGTCGAGCAGCTGGCGAAGCCCGCCGAGATCAACGCCCAGCCGCTGCTCGGCGGCAAGGAGGAACGGTCGCACCGCTTCCCCGCCGGCACCTTCGCGGTCTCGACCGCGCAGCCGCTCGGCGCCCTGGTGCAGGCGCTCTTGGACCGCGAGGCCGCGATGGCGCACAGCTTCGTCGACCGCCAGCGCCGGCGCTTCGAGCAGAACCGCACCGGCGAGTTCTACGACATCACCGCCTGGTCGCTGCCGCTCGCCTTCAACCTGCGCATGTGGACCGCGGCCGGCGGCATTCCCACCGCCCGGCCGGCGGCGGCCGCTGTCGGCGGCGTGCAGGGCAGCGGCGAGCTGGGCTGGCTGGTGCCGCCGCAGGGGGTCGCCTCCTACCGCCTGGCCGCCGCCCTGCGCCGGCGCCACGTTCACTTCCGGGTGGCGCTCGCTGCGCTCGAGGACGGCGGCGAGGCCTATCCCGCGGGCACCCTGTACGTGCCGCGCCACGGCAACCCCGGCGAGCTGGCAGACCAGCTCGCGGCGCTGCTGCGCGACGGCGGCCTGAGCGCGCGCGCCGTCGCCTCGTCGTACGCGGTCAGCGGCCTGTCGCTCGGCTCGAACGAGATGCCCTCGGTGCGGCAGCCGCGGATCGGCCTGATCTCGGGCGAAGGGGTGGACCCGACGTCTTTCGGCTTCCTCTGGTTCCTGCTCGACCGCGAGGTCGGCGTGGCCTACGACCGCATCGACCTCGACCGCCTGCGGCCGGCGGCGATGAGCGACTTCGACGTCCTGATCCTGCCCAGCGGCGCCTACGAGGAGCACATCGGCGAGAAGACGCGCGTCGCCCTGGACGCCTGGATCAAGGCCGGCGGCGAGCTGATCGCGGTCGGCGGCGACACCGCCCGCTGGCTGCACGACCACGAGATGACCTCCTGGAAGCCGTGGAAGGCGCCGGAGGCCGACGAGGAGAGCGAGGGCAGCCAGGACAAGGCGCTCGCCGAGCGCGACATCGTCACCCCGGGCGCCATCCTCGCCACCCGCCTGTCGCCGCAGCACCCGCTGGCCATCGGCATCCCCTCGGCACCGCCGGTGCTGGTCGAGGGCTCGGCCGTCCTGCTGCCCTCGGGCGACCCGCGCCGCGACGTCCTGGTCGCCGCCTCCCAGGACCCGGTCATCGCCGGCTTCGCCTGGCCCGAGGCCCGGCAGCGCCTCGCCGGCTCGCTGCTGGTCGGCGCCGAGGCCCACGGCAGCGGCAGCGTCGTCCTCTTCGTCCAGGAGCCCGACTTCCGCCTCTTCTGGCGCGGCACCATGCCCCTGCTGCTCAACGCCGTCATGTACGGCCCCGCCCTCGGGCTGGTGGGGAGGAACTGAGGGGGGTACGTCAACGCATGTAGGTCAGATTGAGCGAGACCTTGTTCACATCCTCGAAGAGAATCGGCGTGCGGCCGCGGTCGTACTGGAGGCTGACGGCGTAGTAGTCGCTGAGCTTGAGAGTCAAGGTCGGCGTGACGTAATAGCGAAATCCCTTGCGCAGAACGACGGTGTTCGTCCCCGAGGCCGAGGTCTGCTGCGAGGGTGGGATAGGGATGCTATACGGCTCCCGATGCGTCAACCATCGCCCGGTGGCGTCGAGGGTGAAAGCGACACGCTGAAGGCCCAGGCGCTTCCAGTCCCGGGCATAGATCACATAGAGGGTTGCCTTCGGGCGAAGGATGGTGAAGTCCCTGAGGGCTTTCTGCTCGAGGCCGACGTTCTTTCCGGCCTCGATGCCCACACCGGGCCGGAAGTCGAGATGTTTGCCGTCCGAGAGGAGAACCTTCGTCGCAACGTCGAGCAGGGCATTGCGATTCTTCAGGCCCTTGTCCAGCTCGACGGTCGGCGTCAGGTCGAAGAACAGTGGGGTCTTGGTAGGGCCGCCTATGTACTCGAGGTTCTCCTCGAGGGTCGCTTTGTTCGTTCCGTTAGCATCCTGAGTCGCCACCGTGACATCCACACCCGGCGCCTGCGTCCAGCCGTCCGTCAACGGCCGACGGAAGTTGATCGCCGCGTCGAGGCTCACGTTGGGCTTCTGGCGCCTCCCGGCTTCGCTGTTGACAGCGAGGTAGAGCTGGGCGTCGTCGCGGCCGGTGGGCGCGGCGAGATCGTCCGTGCCATCCGCTTCTGCGGTGCCGCATGTAACCGTTATGTCATCGCCGCTGCGCAGCGGTTCCACGAGCCAGATGTCGAGGGCCTTGCCACTAGCGGCGAGCGACGATGTCTGGACCGCGAAGGGGAGCTCCTGGTCGAAGCGGGTGACTTTCACGTCGGGCTTTGCGCATTTCACATTGACTTCGAAGTTCGCGAAGAGGCGTCGCCGCATCATATCGAACGTGAGGCTGCCGTGGACGATTTTCACCGTCTTGTTGTCAGTCGAGAATCTCCCGTCGCTCAGGTGCACGACTTGGAGCTCATAGTTGGAATCCGGCCTCAGTGGTGTCGTCACTGCGAGCTGAAGCTGGCTGAAGTTAATGCCCGGCTGGTCGCCACCGGAGGGCTCTCCGGTGATCGTCGCCGTCCGGACGGGCTCGCCTACAGCGACAACTGTGAAGGGTCCCGCACTTTTGATCGCTTCGAGCAAGAACTGGCAGTGAAACTGGACTTTGATATGGGTCTGGTCGAGACGGACCGCGCTCGCATCGCATGTCCGCGCCCCCGCCCACAGCGGCGGCGCGACGGCAGCGGTCAGCAGTAGCGTGATCAGTCGCGCTCGCATGGCATCACCACCTAGCTATTCGCCGGCACGCGCGGGGCGACGATCTGTTCGCGTAAGTCGATGAGCACGATCGTCTTGTCGAACTCCCCGCCCG
>DATNKH010000478.1:0-3305 GCA_035603475.1 Thermoanaerobaculia bacterium | reverse complement strand
GACTGCGAGGGCCTCGCCCAAAGCTCGGCCGGCGAGGAGATCCACCTCCACCCCCCGAGGCCCGGCCTCCTCCCTCTCGGCTGACGGGTCTCTCCGGTCTTCGGATTTCTCCGGCAACGAGATCTCTAAGATCGCCAGATTTCTACGGCGATCTGGTTCTCGAAGAGCTGGTGTTCGGAGGTAGGGCGACCAAAGGTGAGGAAGGCAGGTCCGCTAGGAGGCGGATCTCCTCGCGCGGCCGAGCTTTGGGCGAGGCCCCAGCAGTCCTCCGCCGGCTCGCGTTGGACGCCTCGCCCAAAGCGAGGTCCGGCGAGGAGATCCGCCTCCGGCCAGCGGACCGGGTCGGAGAACCGGAGGAACGGAGGTACGGAGGAATCGGAGGAGGAGGGAGACTAGGAAAACGACGATGACGAAGAGACCTTCTATGCCACCGGGGCTTCGATCTTCAGCATTCGTGCCCAGGCGAGGCGTAGGTTCTCGGGGAGGTCGATGGTGGGGAAGATCTCCTTGACCTCGTCGCGGCTGACGTAGGCCCAGATGTCGTCCCACTGGGCGTAGCGCAGCAGGTGGGAGATGACCCAGGCGCGCTGGTCGCTCGTTCCCTGGCGCAGCATCTGGCGGAGCTCTTCGGCGGTGACCTTCTGGTCGGGGAAGAAGTAGAGATACTCGGAGCGGTTTGCACCCTCGCGGTTCTTGCCCGACCCGTTCATGGGTTCAGTATAGCGGTCCGCGTCCGATTCGCAACAGAGATCCGCGGGCCTTGACCGCGCTGTCCCTCTCCGTTACATTGCGAGCGACTCGATGCCGCGTGCGGGCATAGCTCAGTGGTAGAGCGCAAGCTTCCCAAGCTTGATGTCGCGGGTTCAAGTCCCGTTGCCCGCTCCATTCATAGCGTCCCTCGGGCCTTCTTCGGTCAGCAGCGGGATCTCCGCCCTGGCGGCTTCGGCCTAGCTCCGTACCTCGACCCGGCTCGCGCCAGCCTTAAGCCAGGCGTCAGCCAGCCATAGGAGGATGCCTCAGGCCATGCCGATCTTCCGCCGCGCCCTCGCGACAGGGCACCCCACCTCCGCCGCGCCGGCCGCCGCCGGCGCTGCCGGCGACGCCGCGGCCGGGGAGCGGCGCGGCGCGGCGGTGACCATCATCGCCCCCGGCACCAGGATCAGGGGCGAGCTGGGGGGCACGACCGACGTCCAGATCGAGGGCGAGATCGCCGGCAACGTCGACGTCGACGCGCTGGTGGTGGTGGGCGCGCGCGGCTCGGTGCTCGGTCCGCTCCATGGCAAGGCGGTGCGGGTGAGCGGCCAGGTGGCCGGCAACGTCACCGCCGCCGAGCGCGTCGAGGTCGGCGCCGCCGGCAGCGTCGAGGGAGACATCGCCGCGCCGCGGGTGGTGATCGCCGAGGGCGCCTTCTTCAAGGGTAAGATCGAGATGAAGAGCGACCAGAACCCGGAGCCGCGCCGCGCCGCCAGGGCGGGCGCCTCGGCTCCCGACACGGCGGCGGCCCAAGAGCCGCGGAACGCCGACGCCGCCGAGGCGGGGAGCGAATAGCGTGCGAATCGGGGTTCCGAAGGAAGTCAAAGACAACGAATACCGGGTGGGTATGATCCCCGCCGCCGTGCACGCCCTGTCGTCGGCGCGGCACGAGGTGCTGGTGCAGCAGGGGGCCGGCGTCGGCAGCGGCATCCCGGACCAGGCCTACGTCGATGCCGGCGCCAGGCTGGTGCCGGATGCCGACGCGGCCTACGACGCCGAGATGGTGGTCAAGGTCAAGGAGCCGGTCGCCAGCGAGTACGAGCGGCTGCGCGAAGGCCAGGCCCTGTTCACCTACCTTCACCTCGCCCCGCTGCCCGAGCTGACCGACCAGCTGCTCGCCAAGCGCATCGCCGGCATCGCCTACGAGACGATCACCGACGACGAGGGCAAGCTGCCGCTGCTGACGCCGATGTCGGAGGTCGCCGGCCGCATGTCCGCCGTGGTCGGCGCCAGCTACCTCCAGAAGGGCCACGGCGGCCGCGGCACGCTGCTCGCCGGCGTGCCCGGCGTGCCGCCGGGCGACGTGGTGATCATCGGCGGCGGCATCGTCGGCCTCAACGCGGCGAAGATGGCCCTGGGGCTGGGGGGCCGGGTCACCATCCTCGAGACCAGCCTCGACCGCATGCGCTACCTCGACGACGTCTTCCACGGCACGCTCACCACCCTCGCCAGCAACCATCACAACATGATGGCGGCGCTGCGGCGGGCCGACCTGCTGATCGGTGCCGTCCTCATCCCGGGCCGCGCCGCGCCGAAGCTCGTGACGCGCGCCATGCTGCGCCAGATGAAGGAAGGAGCGGTGGTGGTGGACGTGGCCGTCGACCAGGGCGGCTGCTTCGAGACCACCCGGCCGACCACCCACTCGAACCCGGTCTACGTCGAGGAAGGAGTGGTGCACTACTGCGTCGCCAACATGCCCGGCGCGGTGCCGCGCACCTCGACTTTCGCGCTCGCCAACGCCACCACCCCGTACGCCCTGGCGCTTGCCAACAAGGGGGTCGTGCAGGCGGTGCTCGAGGACCCCGGGCTGCTGGCCGGAGTCAACACCTACGCCGGCCACATCACCTGCGAGCCGGTGGCAGAGTCGCTTGGCCGGCCGTACCGGCCGCTGCTCGAGCTGCTCTGAGATCCGCCTCCCAGGGCGGAGTTACCCCCTTCTATCCACGGTCTCCCACCGGGGGAGCGCCGGGAAGACCTCCCCGGCGACCTCCTGCCAGAGGCGGCGGAGGTCCTGCGGCACCGGCGCCTCGAAACGCTGCCAAGCTCCGGCGTCGCCTGGGTCTACTTGATTGCCGGCGTCTCCATGGTCTGCGGGACCCGCGAGGGCTCCCGGAAGCGCCAGGCGCCAGGCGTGGAGCGCCGGCCGCGGGAAGTCGCGCAGCGGCGCCTGCGCGGAGCGCGGCAGGCCGCGCCAGCGCGCTTCGCCGTAGACCGGGTCGCCGATCAGCGGGTGACCGATGCTCTTGAGATGGACGCGGATCTGGTGGGTGCGGCCGGTCGCGAGGTCGAGCTCGAGCAGGGCGATGCCGGACCTCGCCGCCAGCAGGCGGTAACCGGTGCGCGCCGGCCGGCCGTCCGGGCGCACGGTCATCTCCTTGCGCCGCTCGCGGTGGCGGCCGATCGGCGCGTCGACGACGCCGGCGTTGGCGTCCGGCCTGCCGTAGACGAGCGCCAGGTACCGCTTGATCACGGTGCGGCCGGCGAAGGCGCGGCTCAGGCGCTGGTAGGAGGCGGCGGTGCGCGCCACGACCATGACGCCGCTGGTGCCCTTG
>DATNKH010000477.1:0-3199 GCA_035603475.1 Thermoanaerobaculia bacterium | reverse complement strand
GGGGACGGCCTCCAGGCGCTCGACCAGCCGGCGATAGAGATCTCCGAGGCGCGCCTTGTCGAGCCCCAGCACGTGCGGGCTGATCGACACCAGGACCAGCCGGCCGCGCTCGAAGCCGGCGTCGACGCCCATCAGGTTCTGCAAGCTGCGCACGAACAGTCCGGCGCCGATCAACAGCACCAGCGACAGGCCGATCTGCACCGCCACCAGCACGCGGCCGAGAGGCAGGCGGCGAAGCCCCGCGCCACGGCCCCGCCGGCCCCGCTCGCCGCTTCCCAGCGCGCCGGCGCCCTCCTTGAGGTTTCCCGCGAGGTCCAGCCGCGTCGACTGCAGGGCCGGCGCCAGGCCGAAGATCACCGCGGTCAGCAAGGCAACCGCGGCGGCGAAGGCAAGCTTGCGGCCGTCGATCGCCACGTCCAGCACGAGGTCCTGCTTGCCGGTCGCTCCGCTCGCCAGCAGGCCGAGCAGGAAGCGGCTCCCCCAGTACGCGAAGAGCAGCCCGAGAGCGCCGCCGAGACCGGCCAGCAGCAGGCTCTCGGTGAGCAGCTGGCGCAGCAGGCGGCCGCGCCCCGCGCCGATGCCCAACCGCACGGCCATCTCCTTCTGCCGGCGGCCGGCGCGCGCCAGCAGCAGGTTGGCGACATTGGCGCAGGCGATCAGCAGCACCAGGCCCGCGACCGCCATGAGGATGAAGAGCGGCGCGCCCAGGGTCTCGCGGCTCTCCGCCAGCCCGCGCTCCGCCGGCGCCAGCCGGATGTGCGTCGCCAGCACGCTGGCGCGCCCCCGCGCATCGGTCCCGGTCGCCACCTGGGCCTGCTTCTCGCGCTCGTACAGCACGTCGAGCACGGCGCCGGCCTGCTCGACGCTGACTCCCGGCCGCCGCACCGCCACCAGCTGCAGCCAGTGCATGTTCACCTGCTGCCAGACCGGCGCATCGTAGTCCCGCGGGCCGTCGGTGTAGGAGTCGCCGCGATACTTGACCAGGTCCCGCGCGGTGAGGGGCAGGAAGAGGTCGGGCGCCGCGTCCGCCAGGACGCCCGGGAAACCCCTCGACGCGACCCCCACGACCGCCAGCGGCGCGCCGTTGACCAGCAGCACCCGGCCGACGACCCGCGGGTCACGGCCGAAGGCGCGCTGCCAGAAGCCGTAGCTCAGCACCGCCAGCGGATGGGCGCCCGGCTCGCCGTCCTCGGCGGCGCTGAAGGCGCGCCCCGCCGCCATCCCGCGGCCGAGAAGCGCGAAGAAGTTGCCGGAGACCAGCTCGGCGCTCACGTTCTCGGCGGCGGGCAGCGCCTGACCGCCCACGGCGGCCGCGAAGGCCGTCGGGTCGCTCGCCCCGGACCGCTGCGGCGGCGGGGACGCCGAGACGGCGGCCGCGCCTGCCGCGGGCCGCACCTGAACGGTGAACTGGCTGGTGAAGGCGATCATGCCGGTGGTCACCGACCGCGCTGCCGCCAGGTGCCGGTAGGCGGTGTACGAGAACCACGGCGGCGGGTCGTCGCCGGTGCCGTCGTGCTTGCCGAGCACCACCAGGCGGTTGGCGCCGGGCACCGGCAGCGGCTTCCACAGCAGGGCGTCGGCGACGCTGAAGATGGCGCAGTTGGCGCCGACTCCGAACGCCAGCGACAGCAGCACCACCGCCGTGAAGCCGGGGCTCTTGCGCATCATCCGCAGCGCATAGCGCAGGTCGCGCCCGAGCGTCTCGAGGGCCGGCACGCCGCGCCGCGCCCGCACCTCCTCCTTGAGCGGCTCCAGCGACCCGCCCGGCGAGAAGGCCAGCCGCGCCGCCCGCCGCGCCGCCTCGGGGCTCATGCCGCGCGCCTCGTTCTCGCGCGCCTGCATCTCGAGGTGAAAGCCCAGCTCCTCGTCCAGGCGCGCCTCGAGCCGCCGCCTGCGGAACAAGCTCAGCAACCGGACGACCCAGCTACGCAGAGTCCGCATCGCATTCTCCTTGGCCGGCAGGGTCATGCCGTCAGCAAGCGCCTGATGGCCTCCGAGAAGCGCGCCCAGCGCTCGGTCTCGGTTGCCAGCTGCCGCCGCCCCGCCCGGGTCAACGAGTAGAACCGCGCCCGGCGGTTGTTGTCCGAGGTCCCCCATTCCGAGCCGATCCACCCCTGCTGCTCCAGGCGCAGCAGCGCGGGATAGAGCGACCCCTGATTGACCTGCAGCACGTCGCGCGAGATCTGCTGGATGCGCTGCGCGATGCCGTAGCCGTGCATCGGACCCAGCGCCAGCGTGCGCAGCACCACCAGGTCGAGCGTCCCGGCCAGCAGCTCGGCCTTCGCTTCGTCGGATCGATTCTCGTCTCTCATGTTGGTAGCCTACAGAGACCTCATGTAGATAGTCAACAGGTACGGCGCGGCCGGCCGGAGGTTTCACCGCGCCTCCACACCGCCATCCGTATTGACACCCACTCACATCGACGTCAATATGTCGATATGGACGCCAAACGCGTGACCGCGAACCTCCCCGCCGACCTGCTGCAAGACGCCATGGCGGTCACCGGCGAGGGCATCACCGAGACCCTGGTCGAGGGTCTGAAGCTGGTGCGCAGGAGCGGGGCCTTCAAGAAGGCCATGCGACTCCAGGGGAAGATCCAACTCGACGTCGACCTCGAGGAGTCGCGTGAACGGCGTCGTCGTTGACACCTCCGCCTGGATTGATTTCTTCGCCGGCGCCGAGCTGCCGTCGCTGGCAGATGCCTTGGCGCGCGGCATCGTGGTGCTGCCTCCGATCGTGATCGCCGAGCTGGTGAGCGGTGCGCGGCGCCCCGCCGACCGGCGCGCGATCGCCGATCTCCTCCTGGAGCTGACGATCCATGACACGCCGCCGGATCACTGGGTACGGGTCGGCACGCTGCGCCGCGAGCTGCGGGACCGCGGGCTGACCGTCTCGACTCCCGACGCCCACGTCGCCCAGTGCGCGCTGGACCGGAGCGCCCCGCTGTTGACGAAGGATCACGTCTTCGCGCGCATCGCGGAGCTCGTCCCGCTCGAGCTCATCGCCGCGAGCTGAGACTGACCCACTACCGGCCATGGTCCCGCCGTGCTCAGCATGACTTGCCGGAGCTGACAATAGGGGCCTGCCCTATTTTCGCTTCTCTGATTCTTGACTGATACGCAAATTCAGCTATAGTTCGCCCGCTTCATCTCTTGATCTCGAAGTCTTCGATTGCCCGGTTCGTCCCGGGGCGGGCGCG
>DATNKH010000476.1:0-6172 GCA_035603475.1 Thermoanaerobaculia bacterium | reverse complement strand
GGCCGCCTTCGCGGCCCTGGTCCGCGCCGGCGGCCGGCCCCCGGACTACGCGCGGGCGGTGCGCCGCCAGCTACGCGAGCTCGACCCCGCTCTGCCGCTGCCACCGGCCGCCCGCCTCGAGGACCTGGTGGCGCAGTCGATCGTCGGACCCCGCTCCCGCGCCCTGCTGGTGGCCCTTTCCGCCGGGGTCGCCCTGCTCCTCGCGCTGATCGGCACCTATGGCGTGATGGCCTACGGCATCGGCCGGCGCCGGCGCGAGATCGCCATCCGGATGGCGGCCGGGGCTGACCGCGGCCAGGTGCTCCGCTGGGTCCTGCGGCGCGCCCTCACCCTGGCGCTGGCGGGTGTCGCCCTGGGCGCGCTCGGCGGGCTGGCGGCGCGGCATCTCCTCACGGGTCTGCTCTACGGAGTCACTGGCGCCCATCCGCTCGGCCTGGTGGCGGCGGCGGCCCTGCTGGTGACCATCTGCCTCGCGGCGGGCTACCTGCCCGCCCGGCGGGCGAGCCGCATCGATCCCGCCGTGACGCTGCGCACCGACTGAGGGCGTCTTCAGCCGCCGAGCAGAGGGTGCAAGCGGGGATCGCGCGCGACTGCGTCCCGCACCGCCGCACCACCGGCCGCCAGTCCCCGGCGCAGCGCGGCGCGCGCCGCCTCTGTGTGTCCGCGTCCAAGTTCCAGGCGCGCGACCTGGAGCCAGGCTGTGGGGGCATGGGAGGCGAACTGGCGCAGACCGGCGAGCGCTTCCTCGGTGCGCCCCAGGCGCACCAGGGCCCGGGCGCGAAAGGCTGCCGCCGGAGCCAGATCGGGGCGTAGCCGGAGGGCATCTTCCAGCAGCGGGAGGGCCTGCGCCGGTTGGCCGCCGTTGAGCAGCAGAGCGCCGAGGTTGTAGGCCGCTTCGGCGTTCTCGGGATCCACCTCGTGCGCCTGGACGAAGCAGCGCACCGCCTCCGCGTGGCGCCCTGCGCGCTCGAGCAAGGAGCCCAGGTTGTTCCAGCTCATCGAGTCCTCGGGCTCGATCCGGATCGCCGCTTTGTAGAGAGCCAAGGCGCTGCGCGGATCGCCGAGCCGCTCGCTCACCACCGCCAGGTTGTAGGTGAGGACGTGGCTGGTGGGATCGTGCTGGCGGGCAGTGCGCAAGACCTCCACCGCTTCCTTGAGCCGGCCCGCCCGGTTGAGACAGTTGCCGAGGCCGGCGAGGGCGGTGGCGGAGTGCGGGTCGAGCGCCAGGGCTTTGTGGAACCACGCCTCCGCCTCGGCGAAACGCCCCTGCTCGATCTGCAGATCGCCCATCGCGACTGGCCCCTCGGGATCCTGTGGCCGGAGCTTCAGCACCACCTGCAGCAGGGCTTGCGCCTCGGCGAAGCGGCCCCGTTGCTGCTGCAGGTACGCCGCGCCGCGGTAGCCGGCCTCGTATTGCGGATCGAGGATCATCATCCGCCGGTAGACCTCGAGGGCGCGATCCTTCTCGCCGACGTGGACCAGGGCGTTCGCGAGCGAGCCCAGAGCGTGCAGATTCTCCGAGTCGTCGAGCAAGAGGCCCTCGATCTCGGCGACGGCAGAAGCGTACTGCTTGTGGCGCATGAGGTCCTGCGCCCCCTGGAAGCGTGCCCAGAACTGCAGGCGGTCCTTGGGGTCCGCTCGCGGGCCGTTGCCGCGCACCGGCGGGCTCGTCCAGAGATAACCGAGCGCCGCGAGCTTCTTCTTGGTCTCGGGCTCCATCGCGCGCGCCTGCGCCCTGCCGGTCTCGTAGGAGTCGCTCTTGGCGATGGCCTGCAGCTCGGCCAGCAGCGGCCGCGCGGCGGGTGGCGGCACTTGCCCGGCAAAGAGATTGCGCTGCTCGCCTGGATCCGCCGCCAGGTCGAACGCCTCCGGCCGTGGCGCGGCGATCGCCTTGGTGCCCGCGTCGCGAAGCGCCCGCAGCTCGGCCCAGCCGAAGTTCTCGCGCGGCGTGATCGTCTCCATGTAGGCCATCCGCCGGGTGTCGCGGCCGCGCCAGAGCCGCTCGAGGGTCACGCCGTCCAACCCGCGGGCAGGGTCCAGTCGCAGCAGCTCGAGCACCGTCGGCACGATGTCGACCGTCCGGGCCAGGGCATCGACCCGCTGGCCGGCGGGAACGCCGGGACCGGCAAGGAAAAGGGGCACGCGGGTCGTCGACTCGTAGATGAACAGACCGTGGGTCTTCTCGCCGTGCTCTCCCAGGCTGTCGCCATGGTCGGCGGTGAACACGAACAGCGTGTCGTCGAGCAGCTTCGCCTCGTCGAGCTCCTTGATCACCCGCCCCAGCTCGCGGTCGGCGTAGTGGATCTCGCCACTGTAGGGGTCGCCCGGAAAGTCGATCGCCACGTCGTCGGGCGGCTCGTAGTCGGCGTGGGGGTCGAAGAAGTGCAACCACAGGAAGAAGGGCTTGTCCTTGGGGCGTTCGTCGCGCAGCCACTTGACCGCCTTACGGGCCGTCTGCGCGGCCTTGATTTCCTTGAACATGAACATGTTCTGCTTGGGCCCGCCCGACAGGTCGTCGTCGTAGCCGTCGAAGCCCTGATCGAGGCCGAACTGGTGGTCGAGGACGAACGCCGAAACGACTGCATGCGTGGCGTAGCCGGCGGCGCGCAAGCGGGTGGCGAGGGTCACGTCCTCCTTGGGGACGACGTAGGTGCCGTTGTTGCGGACTCCATGGTGGTAGGGAAAGAGGCCGGTCATGATCGACGTGTGCGCCGGCAGCGTCAGCGGCTGGGTCGTGAGGCAGGTCGAGAACCACGTGCCGCGCGCCGCCATGGCGTCGAGCATCGGCGTGAGGTCGCGGCGGCCGGTGGCGTAGCCGACGTGGTCCCAGCGCGTGGTGTCGAAGGTGACGAGCAGCAGGTTGGGACGCGAGCGGTGGCATCCTGAAACCGCGAACGCGACCAGGAGCACCGGGACGGCGCGCGCGAACCTCACGGTGGGATACCTGGGCGAACGGCCCGCGGCTCCGCCGCTGCTGCGCAGGAGCCGGCCACCCTGGTGAAGGGCGGGATGAGCATCTTGCTGTCGCGCCCCTGATTCGACGCCGAGACTCAGGGTCTTGGTTTGTGGTGGTATCTCGCCACCCGGTCTTGCGCGGCCTTCGTGCTGTCGAGGACCACGACGCGAATGGATTCGAGCGAGCCGTCCGGCCGCGAGAAGACCTTGACCATGGCCCCGGCGCCGGCGGCGAGGGCCGGGTCCACCGCGGCCAGCGACCTGATCCGCGCCCTGCCGTGGACACCGTGGCGTTTGTCGCTCACGTCGATGTGCACACCGGCGGCGGAGATGCGCGTGCCGTTGGCCAGCAGGAGGATGAACTGACCTCCGCTCTCGCCGACTCCCGCCGGCGCGGCGAGCACGGCCACGAGCGGCGCGCGGTGGCGCGGCGGCTTCGTCGTGGCCGCCTGCGCCCACCGACCGCCCGCCAACCAGAGCAGCAGGACGAGCGCGCCGCCGAAGCGCCGCCGCCGGCGCAGCAGGAAGAGGCCGGCAAGCAGCAGACCGCCGATCAGGATCGCCATCCCCGCGTCGCCGAGAGTGGGCACCTGGGCGATGGCGGCGACCAGCGTGGTCACGGTCGGATCGGAGGGCGTCGGGGTCGACGGATCATTGGACAGAGTCGGCGCCCCATTGCAGGTGAGGGTGCCCTGCGAGCTCACCGTGGTGCCGGAGTTGACCACGACATCCCATTGCACGGTGATCGGGCTGGCGGTCGAGGTCAGGCTCCCGAGGTTCACCGAGATCGGGTTCTCGCTCGTGACCGTGCCCTGCGTCGTCGTCGCCGAGCCGGTCTGCTCGGTGACGTTCGGGGGGATCGGCGCCGAGAAAACCGCCTGGGCGCAGCCGCAGGTGTTCGACAGCGTGATCGTCGCGGTATAGCGCAGCGTGTCGCCGATCGACGGCCCAGGCGGGGCCACGTCGTTCACGACGGTCACCGTGAGCGGGACCGAGGCGACCGCAGGAGGGGCGGTCAGGAACGGGCTGAACGTCACGTTGCCGTTGATCTGCGCCGGGACGGGTCCGGTGGGAGAGCCCCAGTAGTTGTTCTGCGCCACCAGCGTGGCCGACTGCTCGTTGTCGAAGTCGAACTTGCCGCTAGTGGTGTTGCCCGAGAGCGTGTTGAGCCCGGGCGACGTGCCGGTGCTGCCGTAATCGACAGAAAAACCGGCAGACGAAGTATGCCGGATCCCGTCCTTCATGTTGCCGGTGATCGTGTTGCAGCGCACGATGGGTGCTGCCATCTGGGTCGTGTCGGTCGAGCCCGCGAGGCGGACTGCCAGACCGGCGGCGGCGTTGCCGTGCAAGAAGTTGTCGCGGACCTGCACGTCCTCGGTTTTCACCTTGGGCAGCCCATAGCCGAGAGCCGCGCCGTCCGCGCTCGATCCTTGGACCTCGTTTCGCTGGAGGTGAATGGATCGGCTGACGTTGGCGGCCAGCAGCCCCGGGAAGCTCGTGGCGATGCCGTCCGAGCCGGCGTTCTTCACGGTGTTGCCGGCGACGGTGATCTGGAGCGATCCCGCCGTACTGCCCAGGCTGAGACCCTGGCTGCTGACGCCGGTGGAGACCGCGATGCCGGCGAGTCCGGGACCGGTCGCGGTGTTGTTGGCGATCGTCCAGTTGGCGTTCAACGCGCCGATGGACGGACTGCTCCCGAACGGCGACAAGGCAGCGACGATGCCGGCTGCCGCTTGTCCGCTCATGGTATTGCCGGAGATCGTCACGTTGGACGTCAGGGTCCCGGCCGCATCGCTTGGGGCAGTGGAAGACGTGGTACCCATCCCCACCGCGATGCCGACCTGGGCCCCGCTCAGGGTGTTGCCTGAGACGGTCGGAGAATAGATCACGGTGCCCTTGTTGCTACGGAAACTCGTGAGCCGGAACGCAACGACGTCGGAAGCCGCGGCGTCCGCTCCCAGGGTGTTGTTCTGGACGGTCGGCTGGAAGGTCGCCCCGCTGCCGCTCGACGTCAAGGACATCTGGCCAAGGATGGCTCCGACCAACGCTCCGCTCACGGTGTTGCCTTGGATGAGGGGCGCCACCGTTCCACCGAAGGAGCTGTCGACATGGATGTCGATGGCGGCGAAGCTAAGAGTGGTGAACGTGTTGTTGGTGATCGTCGGCGAGAAGGTGCCCTGCGAGCCGGCGCTGTCGGCTTCGACGAAGACACCGGCGGACAGGTTGGTGAAGGTGTTGTGGTCGATCAGGCCGGTGAATCCGCGGGTCGTATTGCCACCCTCGTCGGTGATGTCGATGCCATCCTCTTGCCCATTCCCGGACCCTACGAAGCGGTTGAACGTGATCTGGGGGGCCATGGTGGCGCTGCTGGAAACTGAAAACGAGAGGTCCGGCGCAGTGTCGACCGTGTCGTGAGTGATGGTGAGGCCGGTCAGCGCGGTCAGGTTCGAAAGGCTGCTCTGATTGACGAAGACGGCGTTGCCCGCCGGCGCCGTGACGGTGGTCGAGGAGGGATTGTTCGGATCGCCCTTGACGGTGACGCCGTCGACTAGGCTGAGCGGGAACGTCTCGCCGTTGACGACGCTGTCGTACGTCCCCGGCTGGACCTGGATCACGTCGCCGGTCGCCAGCGGCTGGGCGAGGGCGTGGGTGAGGGTCTTCCAGGGCGTCGCAGGGTTCTGGGCCTGTGCGGGGGTATTGCCGTTGCTCCCGGTGGTCGCGACATAGTAGGTCGCCGTCCAGGCCTCGGGCACCGTGGCGACGCCGCTGGCGAGCGCCAGCGCCACGACCGCGGAGACGACACGGCGCAGAGGCCCCCCGCCCACACCAGTCGAGCGCACCCCCCACATGTTCCCTCCCCCTCACTGCAGATCAGTCAACAGAGTCTAAATCAGCGTCCGCCGGCGGTCAAGCCAACGGCTCTCGCCGATACCGCTCGCAATTCTCCGGAGACGAGCGGGCTGACCTGAAGCGAACTGCCGGTGGCCATAGCGCCACCGTGATCGGATGGCCGAGCCTCCACCTCACTCGGCGCGCAGGGCGCGGATGGGATCGATCGCGGTGGTGCGGCGGGCGGGGATCACGGCGGCGGCGAAGGCGGCGCCGGCGAGGACCACGAGGGCCGCCAGGAAGATGCGCGGTTCGTAGGGTTCGACGCCGAGAGGCGGCTGGCGAGCGCCCGGCCGGCGGCGAGCGCGGCGGGGAAGCCGATGGCCAG